>CAXMLR010000235.1:0-5527 GCA_964194275.1 uncultured Solirubrobacterales bacterium | reverse complement strand
GGCTCAAGGCCGGTCTGAGCCGCGCGGCGACGGCGGAGCAGCCACACGGCGACGACGGCGATGCCGAACAGCGCGGCGAGCGTGGCGTGCCGGTGGATCACCCACTGCAAGGTGGCCGGTCCCTTGAAATGCAGACGGTGGATCCGCTGCCCCGGGGAGCCGCCGGCATGCGGACCTGCGGCGGTGGCAGCCGTGCCGGCGAAGATCGTCAGCGCGCCGAGCGGGGCGAGCGCCCGGACCAACCAGACCGTCAGCCGGTCCTCCGAGCGCGGGCGAGCCCCGGGCTCGTAGGCGCTGCGCCAGGCCAGCGCGACGGCGGCCACGAGCACGACCATCGATAGCGCGAAGTGGGCCATCACGAAGCCCGGCGCGAGGTGCTCTCGGACCGTGAATCCGCCGAGGACAGCCTGGGCGAGGACACCCAACGGCAGCGAGAGCGCCAGCAGCGCCAGATCCCGACGAAACGGCCGGCGCCTGAAGGCCAGCACCGCCGCCAGCACCGTCATCACCCCGACCAGGCCCGACAGCGCTCGGTTGCCGAACTCGATCAGGGCGTGGGTGCTCAGCGGCGGCAGCGCCTTCCCGTAGCACTTTGGCCAGTCCGGGCAGCCCAGCCCAGAGCCCGTCAGCCGCACCGCCGCACCGGTCAGCACGATCAGCGTCAGCGCCGCAAGCGTGAGCCGGGCAACGCGGCGGTATTGAGCGGGGGTGACACTGAGACGCGTGCGCATCTCGGTTAGCTAAGCATTCCCGGCTCACGAGCCGGCGCGCCGCGGGGAGGAGTTGCGGGGGCGTCCTGCCCGGGGCCCCTCACATAGTCAAACGGGAGCTGCCGGGCGATCTCGGCGAGGCTTGGCGCTGAGGCGTCACGCTTGGAGGGGGTCAGCACCTCGTCCTCAGGCCACGCGATCGCCACCTGGGGGTCGTCGAAGGCGAGCCCGCCCTCGGTAGCCGGGTCCCAGTAGGTGGAGCAGCGGTAAACGACATCCGCTACTTCGCTGAGTACGCAGAACCCATGTCCAAAGCCGTCCGGACAGTAGAGCTGGCGGTGAGAGACGTCGTCCAGCACGAAGGCCTCCCACCGCCCGAAGCTGGGCGAGCCACGCCGGAGGTCGACCAACACGTCGAAGATCTCGCCGCGCACACAACGAACCAACTTCGCCTGCCCCGGCTGGAAGTGCATGCCACGGACAATCCCGCGTTGTGAGCGTGAGTGGTTGTCCTGCACAAATCGCGTGCGTAACCCCAGCGCGGCCAACTCGCTTTCCCTGTATGTCTCCACGAAGAACCCGCGCTGGTCGGCGTGGACAACGGGCTCGAGCAGAATTGGGCCTTCGAGCCTGGTGCTAAGTCGCTTCATGCCGAGGACGATACGGACGAATCATCGAACCGCGTAGCGTTGCCCGGGCTCGGCCCCCTCGCGGCAGCGATGTCGATCGGGTTGGTGCACCTCTGGCGGCAGAGATCGACCGCCCTCAGCAAGCGGCCCTGTGGTCACCCGTAGACGAGACCCGCAACTCCGGCGCCAGCCGGTTGTTACGATGGTTGATTCGCGCCAGACTTCCCGTAGCCGTAAGGGGGCATCGTTGTGATGCGCAGACTCGTGTTCGCAGTTTCATTGCTGGTCGCCTTCGTTGCGTTCGTGGCGGGCGCATCGGCGAGGGGTGAGCTCACCACGGGTCCAAGCTCCGTTGGCGTGGCGGATTCCCAGTTCTTCGGCGTCGCGGCGCAGAGCGACGGAAAGCTCGTCGCGGTCGGTGAGACGGGTATGACCGGCGGCTCGACCAAGCTGCTGGTGGCGCGATTCAACGTCAACGGCACCGTTGACGCCAGCTTCGGGAAAAATGGGGTCGTCATCGGCGGCGGGGGGACGCTCGGACGCGCGGTCGCCGTGGCTCAGAACGGCACGATCGTGGTCGCCGGACGGCTGACCAACGCTCATGGCGACGTCAACACCGGAATGCTGCTGGTTCGCCTGAGCGGTACGGGCTCGCTACTGGGTGTGAGCACGGCCCTCACCGGCCAAGCCGGACAGGCGTCCGCGATCGCCGTTCAGCGCGATGGCAAGATCGTGCTGGCCGGAAGCGCCCAGCCCTCCGGGGGTGGTGCGGACGTGAGCGCCCTGGCGCGCTTCAACGGCACCGGATCGCCCGACGGCAGCTTTGGCGGTGGTTCGGGAACGGTGGTCGCAAACCTGGGAGCTTTCTCGACCGCGTTGGGCGTCGCCGTGCAGAGCGACGGCAAGATCGTGATCGCAGGCTCCCAGCGCGCCGACCTGCAGATCGTGAAGGGGCTCGCCGCGCGCTTCAATCCCAACGGCAGTCTTGACGGCAGCTTCAGCGGCGGGGCGTTCCTCCAGGATCCGGTGGGAGGATCGGGCGCGATTGTCTTCAACGCCGTGACTCTGCAAGGTGCAAACATCGTCCTCGCGGGCGCGACGCCGACCCTCAGCGGAGCCAATGCGATCGTGGAGCGCCTGACCTCATCAGGAGCTCGTGACGGCTCCTTCAACGGTGGGGGGATCCGCTATCTCCCCAGTACCGATCCCTCAAGCGTGCTGACCCCCCCCGGGCCTGACTATCCCGGCGCCTATGGGGTGGCCATCAGCGGCCCCGACATCGTCGTCGCCGGTCACTTCGACCAGCTCCAGCTGGAGCAGCTCGCGCTCTGGGGCATCGCTCCCAATGGAGCGCTCGACAGCAAGTTCGGGAGCGGCGGACGTACCCTCACTCCGATTGCGGGGAGCTTCGCCACAGGCGAGAACCTCGCCCTGGCGCTTGCGCCCGATGGCAGCCTCCTGACCGCCGGGAAGTCAACTCAGGGGATCAACCAGCCGACCGGCCTCGCCGCGCGCTACAACGGATCGGCTGCCATCATCAAGCCGCCCCCGAAGAAGCCGCCGCCCCCGAGGAACCGGGTCGAGCGCATCGGCTCGGTCATCAGCCATGGGCTTCGCTTCAGCGCCGACTGCGCCCGCGCATGCCGGGTGCAGGCCGTGCTGAGCGTGAGCAACGCCACCGCGCGGCGCATCGGGCTGCTCTCGCGCCGCTCGCACAACCACGGAAGCGTGATCGTGGGCAGGCTCACGGTCTCCTACCGAAAGCGTGGTCATCACTCCCTGTCGCTGCACCTGAGTGCCGCGGCGCGGAGAGCGTTCGGCCGCCAGGGCCGAGTCGACACGACCCTGCGTATCGGTGTGCGCACCGGTTCCAGGACCGTGTCGAGCAGTCAGGCCGTAACGCTTGTCAAGCGCTGAGCGCCCCTCACCACATGCGTAGAGGGTGGCTGGCGGCGATCGTCGCCCTCGTGGCCTCGCTGGCGTTCACGGCGAGCGCTTCGGCGGCGGGTCAACTGATTGTCGGTCCGGCCTCGGTCGGCCTGGCCGACTCTCGGTTCTTCGGCGTCGTCGCACAGCCCGACGGAAAGCTCATCGCCGCGGGAGAGACGAGTTTGTCGGGCGGCTCGGTCAAGCTGTTGCTGGCGCGATTCAACGCCGACGGCAGCCTTGACGGCGGCTTTGGACAGGGCGGCGTGAGCACTGGCGACGTCGGCACGCTCGGCCGATCGGTCGCCGTCGGGCCGAACGGGCAGATCTTCGTCGCCGGCCAGATGACCAACGGGACGGGCACAGCCAAGAGCGGGATGTTGCTGGAGCGCTTTGATCAGAGGGGCAGGCTGCTCGGGCAGCGCACCGTCCTGCCCGCGGGCGGCCAGGCGTTTGCGATTGCCATTCGGGGCGATCAAGTCGTGCTCGCCGGTAGCGCCACCGGCCCCCGCGGACAGGACGTCAGCGCGCTGGCACGGTTCAGAGCCGACGGGTCGCCCGACCCCAGCTTCGGCGCCAGCGGGACCGTGGTGCAGGACCTCGGGGACTATTCGGTCGCCTATGGGGTGGCAATCCAGGGCGACGGTAAGATCGTGATCGGCGGCTCTCAGCGCGCCGGCCTACAGATCGTCAACGCGCTGGCGGCTCGCTTCGACGCCAACGGCGCACTCGACGGGAGTTTCGACGGCGGCGCGCTCCTGCAGTACCCGCAGCCTGGAGCCAACTCCGGCTCGGTGGAGTTCCGCGCCGTGGCGATGCAGGGTCAGAACGTCGTGCTGGTCGGTGATACGCCGACGGGGGACGGCGCCGACGCGCTGGTGGTCCGCTTGCTGCCCAACGGCAAGCGTGACCCCTCGTTTGACCCGGCGAGCACCAATCCCGACGGCAGCGCTGGCACGCCCGGTGTCCTCTATCTGCATGCGACAGCGGCCGACGGCGCGGCGCAGTCCCCCTACCCTGGCGGATACGGCGTCGTCCTGAGCGGTGCGGACATCATCGTAGCGGGGCATTTCCAGAGCCAGGGGCTCCAACAGCTCGCGCTCTGGGCGGTTGGGCTGAACGGCCGGCTGGACCCGGGATTCGGCCAGCAGGGGCGCACCGTCTCCGTCATCGCCGGGGATGCCGGCTCGTTCACCTCCAGGGAGAACAACTCGATTGCGCTCGCGCCGGACGGCAGCTTGCTGAGCGCCGGCGACTCCACCCAGGGCGTCTCCAGCCCGACTGGCAGCGTTGCTCGCTACTCGGGCTATCCGCTCGTCCCCCCGCCACCACCACCTCTCCCCCCTGTGCCGCCGCCGCCTCCCGGCCCCCCAGGCCCCCATCCGCCACCGGGAGGCAAACACCCGGGGATTGAGCGGCTAGATCTGATCATCAGGCGTGGCCTGCCGTTGCGCGTAAACTGCGCCGTGAGCTGCCGCGTGCATGCTGAGCTGCGCATCACCGCGCAGTCCGCACGGCACCTCGGTCTGCTGGCTCGCCACGCCCACCACGGTGCGAGCATTGTAATCGCAAGCGCCTCCACTTCGAGAGCCGGTGGCACGGCGATCCTCACCCTTCACCTGACGCCGCCCGCGCGACGAGCGCTACGACATGAGCGCCGCCTTCCCGCAGACCTCGTGACCTACGTGCGTCAGAGCGGACGGGCGATACATAGCTCGTTGCGGCACCTCCTCCTGGTGCAGGGCGCGTCGCAGCGTCGCTAGCGTCCTGATTGCCAGCCTCGCCGGCAGCGCCCGGCTCGCTACAGCAACAGCACCCGCTTACGCACGACGCTCGAGCGTCCCGCCGAGTCCCTGGCCCGCAAGCTCAGAACGGCGACCACGCGGTGAAAGCGCCGCAGCGTAGCCATCGCGGCCCTGGAGAGGCGGAGCGCGACGGCGGTTCGGCGGTTCGGCTCGAGCTGCAGCGTCCGGTGTGCGAAGCGGCTCCCGCCGTGGACGCTGGTCAGGCTCAGGCTTGCGCTCAGCGTCCCGGCGCCTCGGTTCAGCACTGAGAGGTGCACCGCGGCTCGGTGATCCACCCTTAGGCGGCCGTGTGAGACCTCAAGTGACACGCGGGGGTTGGTGGGCGCGCTGGGTGCCATGAACGCGCTCAGTCCATTGGGTGTGCCAAGACCAGTCGGCCCGTCGTAGCCGGGCCGGGCCTGACAGAGATCAGGCGTGCCGGCGGGGGAGGGGCCGGGGGAACCAGCGCTGATGTCGT
>CAXMLR010000234.1:0-5669 GCA_964194275.1 uncultured Solirubrobacterales bacterium | reverse complement strand
GGGCAGGGCGGCGCGGAGCTGCTGGACAGACACCGCGTCGCTGGCGAGCACGAGCAGCTTCATCGACTTCTCACTACCCGCGCGCCGCTGGGCGTAAGCGGGTGGCTAAAGCCGGGCCGCCGCGGGTAGGGCTCCCAACATGAAGACACGCTTCCCGTTCGGTGCCGCCTCTCCCGTGCCACCGATCCCATCCCCGCCGGCTCCCGCGCCCCCGGGCCCCGGACCTGATCCCCAGCCTCCGACGCCGACCCCCGGTCCCGGCCCGCTCCCGCCCGACCCGAGCCCACCGTCGATCTGACACTGGCCGTCGGGTGCACCGTTTACGGCGAGACCTCACTCGCGGTCGACGCGCTGGAGCGGGGTCTGCGGGAGATTGCCCTATGCCCGGGGCGGATCGCCATGCGCCACTATGCGCCGACGGAGGGCGCCATCGTCGGAGAGACACCGGGCATCTGGGCGTTTCTGGGCTCGGACCGGTTGGCCGCGCCGATCGCTCAACACGAGCCCGATCTGGTCGTCCACGGTCACGCCCACACTGCACCGTCGAGGGGTCGATTCCCCGGGGTCCCGTCAAGCCGCCCTGAGGTCCAGTCCGAGGGCGCGGCCGAGCTCATCTGAGAAGGTCCGCTCATCGACGATCGCCCGGGGCAGTTCTCCCGCCAGCGCCAACAGGCCGATGTAGATGGAGTAGGAGATGATGGCGCGGTGGGCGGCGAGGGGCGGGGGATCGCCGGCCTCAGCGAATGCCGCTTCCAGCCGGGTCAGCCGGATCTCGGTGACGCGCTTGATCGCGGCCCGCACGCGGCGATCTTTGCTTTCGAGGAGCAGCCGGGCCAGGACCGTGCCCGACCGGGCCTCCCTGATCGCCTTGGTGAGCAGCTGGGGCAGACGTTGGCCGGGCTCGTCGGCTGGGTCGGGGTCGGCGAGGAATCCGTTGACCTGGGCGCGTTCCCAGCGCTGCAGCGCGGCGCTCAGCAGTTCGTCGCGGTTACGGAAGTGCGCGTAGAAGCTGCCCTTGGTGACGCCGAGCTTGCGCGCGAGCGGCTCGACCGCGACCGCTTCGAGTCCACCCGCGGCGATCGCTTTCAGGGCGGCCCGTTCCCAGTCCTCGGGTGTGAGCAGCTTGACCGTGCGAGGCATGGCTATATGATACGCCACCGTATGGCCAATGCTGGACCGTATGTAAAGCAAGCAGCCAGGCCCGGAGCCGAGGAGGTCGCGGAGGGGCTCTGGCTGCTGGGCGGCTGGCCCCGGCACAAGGTCAACGTCTACGTGATGGGTGACGCACTCGTCGACTCCGGAACGCGCCATGCCACCAAGCGCATCCTGCGCCAGATCGCACATCTGCCGCTGCGCAGCCATGTGCTGACGCACGGTCACATGGATCACATGGGCGCTGCCCACGAGGTGTGCGAGACGCTTGGCTTGCCGCTGCTCTGCGGGGAGGCCGATGTCCCCGCGGTCGCCTCAGGCGCGACGCTTGGCCTCAGCGATCGGCCTCTCCCGATCCGAATCCAGCATCGCCTGATCGCCGGGCGGGGGCACCCCGTCAGCGCCACGCTGACGGAGGGCGATGACGTGGCCGGCTTCGCCGTCCTCGAGGTTCCCGGGCACTCACCCGGGCATCTTGCCTTCTGGCGCGAAAAGGATCGCGTGCTCGTCCTCGGTGACGTGGTCTACGGGCTCCGGGTCCCATCTGGCCGTCCCGGTCTGCAGCTCCCGCCAGCCGCGTTTACGCCCGATCCTCGCTTGAACCTGGCTTCGGCCCGCCGACTCGCCGCGCTTCACCCCGAGGTGGTCTGCTTCGGGCACGGCCGACCCCTCCACGACGGCGCTCGGTTCTGCGAGTTAGTCGCCGCCAGCAGTCGCGGATAGCGGCAGGTGCCCCGCTGGCGCGTGCTCTTCGGGAAGGACCAGGATCGCTCCCTCGCCGCTGTTGTAGGCCTCCTCGCCATGCTGGACGACATCGAGGCCGACCGCTTCCTCGGACGGAGACACGCGCAGCGGCGTCACGAGGCCGATCAGCTTGAGGATCGCGAATGTCGCCACGAACGCGTAGGCGGGTCCGACGAGCACGGCAATGGCCTGCCAACCGAGCTGCCCAGCATGGCCGTAGATCAGCCCGTTGGACGCCCCGTTCCAGCTCCGCTGGGCAAAGAAGCCGATGAACAGGATGCCCGTGATGCCGGCGAGACCGTGAGCCCCAGGACGTCGAGGGACTCGTCGAGCCGGGTCCGCGGGCGCCACACGATCAGCGCGTAGCTGGGCAGCGCTGCAATCGCACCGAGGGCCATGGCCCAGGTCGGGCTGATGTATCCCGCGGCGGGCGTAATGCCGACGCATCCGACGATGATCGCCGTGGCGGCGCCGATCGCTGTGACCCGTCCCCCGAAGATCAGATCGAGTCCGAACCACACGACCAATGTGCAGGACGGCGCGAGCAGCGTGTTGGTGAAGGCCAGGACGCCGCCATGACCGGTCGAGTACCCGCTCCCGCCGTTGAAGCCGAACCAGCCGAACCACAGCAGCCCGGCTCCGAGCAGGGCGTACACGGCGTTGTGCGGCAGCAGGGCCTGACGGCCGAAGTCCCTACGCGCGCCTACCGCCGTCGCTGCAGCGAAGGCGGAGAAGCCGGACGCCATCTCCACCGGCACGCCGCCCGCGAAATCGAGTGTGCCGTGGTGCTGAAGCCAGCCGCCGCCCCAGACCCAGTGCGCGAGCACGGGGTACACGAGCACCGACCAGAGCGTGATGAACGCGACGAAGGGCCCGAACCGCATCCGCTCCACCACCGCGCCGGATACGAGCGCCGCCGTCACGATGCAGAACGTGGCTTCGAAGGTCATGAACAGCAGGTGCGGGATCGCCGTTCCGGGCCGCGCCGAGAACGTCACATCGCGCAGGAACGTGTACCTCAGGCCGCCGATCAACCCGTTCCCGCGGTCGAACGCGAGTGAGTAGCCGATCAGCGCCCAGGTCACTGTGACCACGCCGAGCGCCGCGACGCTCATCATGAACGTGTTGAGCGTGTTCTTGGCCCGGACGAGTCCTGAGTAGAACAACCCCAGGGCCGGGGTCATCATCAGCACCAGTGCGGTCGCGGCCAGCATCCATGCCGTGTCCCCAGCGCTGATGTGGTTGGTGAGCGACGAGGCGTTCACGGCGAGACCGGGGTCACCGCCAGCTGATCGGTCTCGCCGGTGCGGATGCGAACCGCGCGTTCGAGCGCCACCACGAAGATCTTGCCGTCCCCGACATCGCCGGTGCGGGCGCCCTCGCAGAGCGCGGCGATCGTCGACTCGATGAACGGCTCCGAGACCGCGATCTCGAACCGTACCTTCTCGGAGAGCTCCATCTTGACGGTCGTGCCTCGGTAGGTCTCGACCCGATCCAGTTCGCCTCCGTGACCCTGCACCCGGCTCATCGAGACCCCGCGGACGTCGGCCCGGTACAGCGCCTCCAGCACGTCGTTGGCCTTCTCAGGCCGGACGATGCCGATCACAAGTTTCATGCCTCTCGTCTCCTTGCTGAGAACTGAATCGGGCTGAACGCGCAGCGGTAGCCGGGCAGGCGAGAACGGCCGCTCGGGCCCGCCGCGCGGGCGAGACTAGCGCGTGGGGCGGTTCGTCGGGCCCTAGTGGTGCCTCAGGTGGGCCGGCAGGCGGTCACGAGCGCCACGCCGACCGGCCCCGGCGGATCCTCGGGTGCGCCGCGGACCCAGGTGGCGTGGTCTCGCCGCCACGCCACCGACAGATCGACGAGATTCCAGGTGGCCAGCATCTCCCGTAGTTCCTCGAGGGAATAGATGCGTTGGAAGTCGTCGTTAGAGGAGGCCTGCGCGCAAGGCACTGTCAAGACGAGCAGGCCAGAGGGCGTCAGACGGTCCCGGATGTCGGACAGGGCGGCGTGGTCCAGGCGAACATCGCCACGCGGAGCCCCGTACGCCCCCAGCCCGAAGTGCTCGATCGAGGAAAGCGCGACAGCGGCATCAAATACCGCATCGAGCGGCAACTCATCCAGCGCAACGGCGTGCGGATGGACCCCCGGATGCTCGAGCCGGTACCCGCGCGGATCGACGACGTGCACCTCGTGACCGAGCGACGCGAGCGAGAGCGCGAGCGTGCTCTCGGCACCTCCTACGTCGAGAATGCGCCCCGGTCTCGGCAAGCCGGCCAACGCTCCGAACACGTAGGGCTGTTCGACGATTCGCTCGTTCACCAGCAGCACGTCGACCGCGTCCTCGGCGTACCGCAAGGGCACGGGCGGGTTGAACCACAGCTCGGCGCGCGCTGCCGGGCCCTCGGGACCCTCGGCCCAGTTGAGGAATCGGGCGCTGTCGCCGGGCAGAGCAAGCCTCTCCGTGACTTCGAGACTGGCCAGCCGCCGATCGGCCAATGACTCGCCGAGGGCCTGGGTGAGATGTCGCAGCTCGGCCTCGAGCAGGTCGAGGCGCTGCTGCAGGTTCGGACGATTCGATGTACCGCCCACGCGTTCGTCGAGCGCCGCGAGGATCCACTCGATCCGCCGGTCGAGAACCCTCCGCGCCGGCCAGCCGAGGAGGCGACGAGCGGCCAGCCCGGCGCGTGCCGCTGCCATCTTGCGTGCCATCGATGACGCGACTCTAGCTGCCCTGAGCAGAGGGCGAAACCTATACTAACGACACAAATTCCGCGGCATCTGGTGCTCAAAGTACGCAAGAAATGCTGACCAAGCTATGAGACGCTTTACGTCGTGACTCGCACCGAGCGCAACGTTAACCTGCTGGGCGTCGTCGTGCCGTTCATCGGCGTGCTGGCGGCGGTGGTCCTGCTCTGGAACCGCTGGGTCGACGCGGTCGATCTGGCGATCCTCGCGACCATGTATCTGCTGTCGGCGCTCGGCGTCACCGTGGGCTTTCACCGGCTCCTCACCCACCGTGCGTTCCAGACCTACCCGGCGCTCGAGCGGGTCTTCGCCCTCCTGGGCTCCCTCTCGGTGCAAGGTTCGGTGTTGGATTGGGTCGCCGACCATCGCAAGCACCATGCCTTCGCCGATCACGAGGGTGATCCACACAGTCCGCACGTCGGTCACGGCAGCGGACTCAGCGGTCTCTGGCACGCCCACACCGGTTGGCTGCTGGAAACGCAGGGGCAGGCCGACTGGAAGCGCTTCGCGCCCGAGCTCTACGAAGATCCGAAGATGCGCCGGATCGGCCGTCGCTTCCCGGCTATCGTGCTGCTCTCGCTGCTGATCCCCACGCTCGCCGGGTTCGCCTTCCACGGGTTCACCGTCGACGGCGCGATCCGCGGCTATGTATGGGGCGGCCTCGTGCGGATCTTCCTGGTTCACCACGTCACCTGGTCGGTGAACTCGATCTGCCATTTCTTCGGGCGCCGGCGATTCGAGACCAAGGACCAGTCGACGAACGTCGGGTGGTTGGCGGTGCTGACCCTGGGCGAGTCCTGGCACCACAACCATCACGCTTTCCCTCGCTCCGCGTATCACGGCCTGCGCTGGTATGAGATCGATCCTTCGGGTCTGATCATCTCGGCGATGCGGCGACTGGGCCTGGCCTGGAACGTCGTACGCATCACGCCGGAGCGCCAGCGGGCCAAGACGCTGGCCGACGTCAGTCCGTAACCGGCGCGTCTGGCCGCGGTCTTGCGGCTGCCGAGCGGCCGGCGGCGGGG
>CAXMLR010000233.1:0-3908 GCA_964194275.1 uncultured Solirubrobacterales bacterium | reverse complement strand
GAGTGCGCGAGCACGTTCTGCCCATAGCTGGTGCGAAACCGCAACCGGCCCAGGTACTTGACCAGCTCCGGATTCAGTCCCTGCACGCGCGCTTCGAAGACGCCCTGTTCACCCAGCTCGATGATGTGGGCTTCGAGCTCCGATTTGGCCTGAAAGTACATCTCCTCGATCCGAGCTGGATGAATCCGTCCGTCCTGGAGCAGCTTCTCCAGGGTCAGCCGCGCGATCTCCCGGCGGACGCCGTCGAAGCCAGAGAGCACGACCGCGCCCGGGGTGTCATCGATGATGAAGTCGACACCGGTGAGGTTCTCGAGCGCTCGGATGTTGCGCCCCTCCCGGCCGATGATCCTGCCCTTCATGTCGTCGGCGGAGAGCTGCACGACGGAGACGGTCGTTTCCGCTGCGTGACCGGCGGCGAGTCGCTGCATACAGACCGAGAGGATGTTGCGCACTCGCCGCTCGGCCTCCCGCTTGGTTTCCTCCTCGATCTGCCGTAGCCGCCGGGCGGCGTCATGCTTGGCCTGGTCCTCGATCTCCTCGAGCAGCATCTGCTTGGCCCGGGAGGCCGACAGCCCCGAGACGCGCTCGAGCTCACGCGAGAGCTCCTCTCGGCTGACAGCGAGCGCGGCGCGTTCTCGGTCGAGCTCCGACTCTCGTTGCACGACCGACTCCTCGCGCCGGGCCACCCCGGCTGCCCGTTGCGAATAGTCGTTCTCGGCGCTCTGAACGACGATCGGCGGTGTGCTCGCGCCCGTCGCGGCGCTCGCACGGACCGGGTGCAGCCGCCCGCTGACGACCGCATACACCACGGCCGCAGCCACGATTCCCACCGCGATCAGCGCTGCGGCGGTGATGATGTCCATGGTCGTTTCCTCTCCTGGCGGTCCGGAATTCGGACCGATTCACTGCTTCGGGTTTTGGAAGCGACCGAGCGGCTCGTGCGAGACGCACGAAGGATGCCGGTGAGACGATTACGTGCCGTTCAGGCGGCGGCTAGATGGCGATTGGTCTGAATATTGGGAGTGGGTCCGAAGACCCGCGGTGGTGTGCCGTCAACTTGAAAGTCCGGAATCCGATATCTATGAAATTTGCTGGTGTTTTGCGGCTCGCGAGCCGTTCGTTCGCTACCGGCATCGTAGTACTGGCGGCGGGACGGCGCAAACCGGCGCCCTGCGCTCACCGCGAAGCTCGGGGCTGCCGGCCGTACGCCGTGAGCGCGTCGAGGGCCAACTCCATCTCGTAGCCCTTGCGCAGCAGGACCCCGAGGGCACGATCCCGCTCGTGGCGGTCCGCCGGAGGGTCGGCGAACCGGCGGCGGAGTAGCTCCAGCGCCTGTTCGAGTTCTGACTCCGCCGGCTGCTCCCTCAGCGCGGTCTCGATCAGCTCGGAACCGAGACCGCGCTCGCGCAATGAGCGGCGGATCCGATCGCTTCCCCAATGCTCGAGTTGGCGCTTGTCCTCGGTGAACAGCCGCGCGAAACGGCCGTCGTCGAGGTATCCCTGCTCGATCAGTGCGCTGATTGCGCCCTGCACCGTAGCTGGATCCAGCGCTTCGCGCTCGAGCCTTTGCCGAACCTCGGCCGTGGTCCGCTCACGCCGGCTCAGATAGCGATAGGCCAGCTCCAGCGCGTGCTGGATGCGCTCCTCGACGCGGTCAGGCGGCCTTGTCTTCAACTGCCGCAACCGGTTCCGGTTCCACTGCCGCGAGCGGAGCCTCCTCACGTGGCCCGTTTATGTTGTTCGTCACGTCGCGATTGATCCCCAGTGCGGCATAGACCTTTTCCTCGATCTCCCGTGACATGTCCTGATGCTCGTCCAGGAATGCCTTGGCATTGCCGCGGCCCTGGCCCAGTCGCTCCTCGCCATAGGAGAAGAACGAGCCCGACTTGGTGACGATGTTGTGCTCGAGGCCGAAGTCGATCAGGCAACCCGAGGTCGAGATTCCGCGGCCGAACTCGATGTCGAACTCGGCCTGCTTGAACGGAGCCGCAACCTTGTTCTTGACGACCTTCACGCGGACCCGGTTTCCGACCGCTTCGGTGCCGTCCTTGAGGGTCTCGATCCGGCGGATGTCCAGCCGCTGCGAGGCGTAGAACTTCAGCGCGCGGCCGCCGGGCTGGGTTTCCGGCGAGCCGAACATGACGCCCACCTTCTCCCGGATCTGGTTGGTGAACACGCACAGGGTCTGCGTGCGGTTGAGATTGCCGGCGAGCTTGCGCATCGCCTGGGACATCATCCGCGCCTGCAGGCCGACCGTCTGATCGCCCATCTGTCCTTCGAGCTCGGAGCGCGGCGTCAGCGCCGCCACCGAGTCCACCGCGATCAGATCGACTGCCCCGGAGCGGATCAGCATGTCGACGATCTCCAGCGCCTGCTCCCCGAAGTCGGGCTGCGAGACCAGCAGCTCGTCGATGTCCACCCCGATCTCCTTCGCGTACAGGGGATCCATCGCGTGCTCGGCGTCGACGAACGCGCAGACACCGCCGAGCTTCTGCGCCTCGGCGATCAGGTGGTAGACGAGCGTCGTCTTACCGGAGGACTCAGGGCCGAAGATCTCGATGATCCGCCCGCGCGGCACACCGCCGATGCCCAGCGCAATGTCCAGCGACAGCGCGCCCGTGGGGATCGCATCGACCGCCACCCGCGCGCCGGGATCGCCCATCCGCATGACCGAGCCCTTGCCGAACTGCCGCTCGATCTGAGTCAGAGCGCCCTGCAGCGCAGCCTGTCGCTTGGCGTCCGACTTGGGGTCAGACGTCACGCCGGACTTGGCGCCGGCTTTCTCGTTCTCGCTCATCTCGGTTCGACTCCTTGTTCTCAAGCGCTTTGGTGGTCCACGGTAGGGCGACGGGCGGACAGAATCCGCACGCTAGACCGGGCTGCTGTAACGAGACAAGACACGTTTGTGGCGAAAATCGAACAATTGGGCGGTCAGAGGGCGCTTCGGGTCCCGGTGAAGCGACGTGTGGCTTTGGCGCTCGCATACGACGCGCGAGAACCACCCACGTCCCGGGGCGGATGTGGGGCGCTCAGGCGACCCCGAGCGGCACCGATGCCAGCGCCTCGTATCGGGCGCCGGTGGCCTGCAGTCGCGAGCGGTACAGCGTCACCCGTGTAGCGGTGAAGTCCGCGCGAGGCGGATCCGGCAGCGCGCGAGGCGCGGGCTGCGCGTGCCGTCCGACTCGCGCGACGGTCGCGTGGGGCAGGAAACGCCGGTGCTCAGCCTGATACCAGCCTCCCGCGCTGAGACGCTCGGCGAGCGCGGCCTGCAACTCGACGAGCACGCCATCGGGGTCCGCGAACTCAACCGCCAGCACCCGGGGGCGCCGCCGGGGCAGCCACACCGCCTGCCCAGCGGACAGCTCAAGCGCCGCGAAAGCCGCGACCCCCTCGCAGGCCTCCAGGACCGGGCCGGTCTGCGAGGCGAACTGCCAGCCCAGGAAACACAAGGTCACGTGTAGCGATTCGGAGGCCACCGGCCGCAGGCTCTCGCGTCCGCGCATGGCGCGCTCCTGCCAGCTGGCCAGCGCGGCTTGGACGGCGTCAGGCAGCTCCAACGCGACAAACAGGCGCACGCGCTCGTCCGCCACCCCGGACCTAGCCTGTGTCCGTCGCCTGCTCGCCGGGTAGCCGCCCGATCTCGGTTTCGCCGCGCAACAGGCGCCGCAGCAGGTGCATCGTCACCGTGGTGGAACGTTCCCGCACGTCCAAGCGCCCTCCCGGTAGTCGTGTGCTGCGGGTGATCACGCCGGCGCTGCCGGGCTCCTCGCCCGGGGCCCGGGCACAGACGGAGAAGCAAACCAGGCCGACGGGCTTCTCCTCGGTGCCACCGGCGGGTCCGGCGATTCCGGTGATCCCGATCCCCACGTCGGAGCCCATCCGCCGTGCGGCACCGCTGGCCAGCGCCT
>CAXMLR010000232.1:0-4610 GCA_964194275.1 uncultured Solirubrobacterales bacterium | reverse complement strand
GAAAGGTTGACCTATGAGCGTGTTGCTGTACGGAATCACCGACGTGGACGCGCCGCACATCGAAGGTGCGGGCCTGCGCGACCAACCCCTGCGCTCAGTGACCCACGAGAACCTATGCGCCGTGGTCAGCGATTTCGACGACGTTCCGGCCACAGATGAGCTGAGCCTGTGGACCTATGAGTGGGTACTCGAGCGGCTGATGGCCGACGCGACCGTCCTCCCCGCGCGGTTCGGAACCACCGTGGCGGACGACGACGAGATCACGGCGATGCTCGCCGAGCGTCAAGCGGAGCTGACCGAGACACTCGCGCGCGTGCGCAACGCGGTCGAGTTCGCGGTCAGCGCACCGGCGCGGACAAGTGAGCCGGACCCGACCAGCGATGAGCCCGCCCGAGCCGGCACCGCCTACATGCTGCGCTTGCTTGCCCAGGAACGAACCATCCGTGACCTCGACACCGTCGCCAGCTGTTTGATCCGCGCCAAGCAGCGCACCGCCCATGGCACCGCTTGCTTGGTCGACCGCGCTGACGCCGACGAGTTCGTCGCACGCGCGCGCGAACGAGGACTGAGGCTCACCGGGCCCTGGCCCCCCTACAGCTTCACCACCACGGCATGAGCACGCGCGTCAACACCGATCCCGAGCAGCTCGAGAAGGGGCTGGCCCACCTCGTGCTGACGATCATCGAACTGCTGCGCCAGTTGATGGAGCGCCAGGCCCTGCATCGGATCGAGGGTGGGAGCCTGACCGCGGATGAGGTCGAGCGCCTCGGGCGGACGTTCATGGCGCTGGAGAAACGCATGGAAGAGCTGAAAGTCGCCTTCGGACTCGAGGGCGAAGAGCTGAACATGAACCTCGGGCCCCTCGGGGACCTGTTGTAACCGAAAGGAGAACTTGTGGCCTCCACATCACAGGAACAACTATTCGAAATGCTGATGGAGCGGGTGAGCAGCGACCGTTACCCGAGCCATCAGCTGCTGGACCGGATCGAGAATTCGCTGTGGACGTCCGAGCAGGTCGTCGCCTATGTCGACATGCTGCTTGAGAAGATCGATGAGGCGTGGTACCCGAGCCACCAGCTACTCAACCGCGCTCAGCGGATGATGGCGCTGGCAGCGGTCGTGGCGCGGCGCGCCGAAGCCCTCCAGAGGGCCGCCTGATGGCGATGAAAGCGATCCGCGTGGTCGGCAAGGCGGCCGGAGAGCGTGCTCTCGGTCTGGGACCGGGTCCGATCAGGGCGGCGGTGGCGGCGACGATCACCGGCGCCGCCACCGCCGCGCTCACCTATAAGGCGCTGCGCAGCGACAAACTCGGCGGGGGCTCTGACGATTGACGCCACCCGGCAACGGGAAGCGCAGTACTAACCAAGGAGGAGAAAACCAATGTCCACAGGCGTAATCATCGCCATCGTCGTAGTTGTCCTGGTCGTCGCGGTCATCGCGACGGTCGCATCGCCCAAGGCGCGGGTCAAGCGTCGTGAGCGTGAACTCGGCCAGCGCCGCGAGCGCGTCGTCGGAGAACACCGCGAGCAGGCGGAGGAGCGTGACCTGCGTGCCCAAGAGGCTGAGAAGCAGGCGCAGTTGGCCCAGGCTGAAGCTCAGCGCCAACGTGCGGAGGCGGATCTCCACGAGACCCGCGCCAACGTCCACGAGCAGGGCCTGGCCGACCACGAACTGATCCGCAGTGACGAGCGTGACCGGTTCGCCGGGACCTCGGCGGTCGAGACCACAGACGGCGAGGCTGCCGCGGATGACCGCGGGGCGACAGGCGACGGCGGAGCGTCGACCGCCACCGGCGATCACGGCGCGAGGACCAGCGCCGACCGCGGGATCTAGCCGCAGGCGATCTCCCGGGGCGGCCCGGCCACCGTCGAGCGGGCTGGCCCCGGGGATCTTGATCAGTTCCCGGTCGCCCTTCGGTAGCGCGCTACGGCCAGCGGCGCGAACACCGCGAAGATCCGCGCCCTCCTCGAGCGTGACCTCGAGGCGCTAGCCGCCGACTCGGTCATTGAGCTGATCCGACGTTCCCTCGGCGATCAGCCGGCCATGATCGATCACCGCGGCCTGGGAGTAAGAGCGTGGCCGGATTCCCGACCACGAAGTGGACCCAGCGGGCCACCCTCGGTCGGCCCCCGCCCACCGGGTCGCCGGTCGTGGTCTCCCCGCTGGCGTTGGTCGGTGGAACGAGAAGCCAGCCGGGTATTCGCGTTCGTGCCCAGCGGGTAGGTGCGCTTTGCGAGCCGCGGCCCTCTCGCCTGGTGCCGCGGCTCGCTTCAGCCCCGATCAGTTGGGGCTACCATCGTCTCCCTCGTGTCGAGGCGCATCAGCCCAGGCGCCCGAGCCACGTTGGTCGTTGTCGCGGTCGTGCTGGCCGCCGCCGCGGTCGTCGCCGTGCTCGGGTTCCGCAGCAGCAGTACCTCCCTGGCTCAGGTCCCGGCCAATGCCGTACGCATCACCGTCGCCGAGCGCCCCATCGGTCGGCCGGTGGCCCCCGGATTCGTCGGGCTCTCACTCGAATACACGACGGTGGAGGCCTACGCCGGGACCGACCCGAGCGCGATCAACCCGGTGCTGGTCAGGCTGATCGGCAACCTATCCCCGGACGCACGACCGGTGCTGAGGATCGGGGGCGACAGCTCCGACTGGGGCTGGGTGCCGGCGCCGGGCCTCAGGCGGCCGGCCGGCATCCGTTACGCGCTGGGGCGGCGGTGGGTGCAGGTGACCAAGGCGTTGGCGGCGGAGACCGACGCAAAGCTGATCCTAGGTCTGAACCTCGAGGCCAACAGCCCTCGGTTGATGGCCGCCCAGGCGAAGGCGTTCAGCGGCATCGGACGGCACGCCCTGGGCGCGTTCGAACTGGGCAACGAGCCCGAGCTCTTTGGAGCGATCCGGTGGTACGTGAACCACGGCCATCCCGTGTTCGGCCGCCGGCATGGTTACGCGCCCGGCGACTACATCCGCGACTTCACGCGCTTCAGCAAGGTCCTGCCGACGTCGGTGCCGCTCGCGGGGCCCGCCACGGGGGGCCCGCGATGGATCCCGCAGACGGCGAATTTCTTGGCCGCCGAGCCGAGGGCTCGGCTGGCCACGGTTCATCTATACCCCCTGCACCGCTGCTACGTCAATCAGCACGGGCCGACCGGGCCATCGATCCACAACCTGCTCTCCACGTCCGCTTCCGCGGGGCTTGCCGCCGCCCTCGCCCCCTACGTCGCGCCCATACACGCGCGCGGCGCGAGCCTGCGCGTCGGCGAGATGAACAGCGTGTCCTGCTCGGGGGCGCCCGGCGTCAGTGACACTTTCGCCTCGGCGCTGTGGGCACTGGACGTCCTCTTTCACTTTGCCCAGGACGGCGTCGACGGTGTCAATTTCCACACGCTCGTCAAGGCCTACTACCGGCCGTTCCGCTTCAGCCACGTGCACGGACACTGGCGCGCGAACGTCGCCCCCATGTACTACGGGATGTTGGCCTTTGTGCTGGCGGCGCCGTCCGGGTCAAGGCTGCTGGACGTGAACGCTCCGTCTGACCCGACCCTGCGCGTGTGGGCCACGAAGGCCCCCGATGAGCACACCCGGGTTGTATTGATCAACACCTCAGGCCGGCGCTCGAGCCAGGTCGAGATCAAGCTCCCCGGTGGAAATGACCAGCGTGCCACCGTGCAGCGTCTGATCGCCCCGAGCCTCGCGGCCAAGACCGGCGTCACGCTCGGCGGCCGAGCGTTTGCCGCGAACACCAGCACCGGTGCCCTGACCGGCGACGCAAAGAGCCTGCACGCGAGGAGAACATCGAGCGGCGGCTATCTCGTTCGCATCCCCGCGGGCAGCGCCGCGATCCTCACCCGCTGACCAGCAACCCGCTAGCTGACGGGGCAGCCGAGCACGGCGTCGAGCAGCCCGGGGAAGCGGGCGTCGAGGTCCTCGCGCCGGAGCGAGTTCAGGCGCGTCGTGCCCTCGAGCCGCTGCCGGATCACCCCGGACTCGCGGAGCACACGGAAGTGATAGGTGCAGGTCGACTTGACCACCGGTAGGTCGAAGCTCTTGCACGAGCGCTCCTCGCCGGAGGCGAGGTCGGCGATGATCCGCAGCCGTACCGGGTCGCTCAGGGCGTGGAGTACCGCCGGCAACTCGAGCTCGTCGCGCTGTGGGTGCAGCGGCGGCGGGGCCGCCACTTCAGGAGTCAGCATTCCCATTCCCCTCATTGTACGACGGTCATCGAACATTTGCTACGGTGTTCGACGACCATCGTACCGCCGACGTCCCAGGAGGCACGTGGCAGACGCACCCGGTTCCGAGCAGCGCCCTCATCTCCGCGCGACCCTGTTGCTGGCCTGCCTGGCCCAGTTCATGGTGATCCTCGACGTCTCGGTCGTGAACGTGGCGTTGCCGGCGATCCGCGGAGGCTTGCACTTCTCTGAGCAGAACCTGCAGTGGGTCGTGAACGCCTACACGGTCACGTTCGCGGGATTTCTCTTGCTGGGCGGCCGCGCCGCAGACCTGCTGGGTCGCCGACGGGTGTTCGTGGCCGGACTGGCGCTGTTCAGCATGGCCTCGTTTGCGGGTGGCCTGGCCGACAGCCAGGGCGTGCTGATCGCCGCCCGCGCCGTCCAGGGCCT
>CAXMLR010000231.1:0-2389 GCA_964194275.1 uncultured Solirubrobacterales bacterium | reverse complement strand
GGTCGTAGATCGTGAACTGGCGGGTGTAGCCGAGCCTGTCCGCGTGCGCGCGGAGCATGCGGGCGCAGGCGGAGTGGAAGGTCATCACCCACATCGCGCGGATGCGCCCGCCGACCAGCATCCCGGCGCGATCGCGCATCTCCCCCGCCGCCTTGTTGGTGAACGTGATGGCGAGGATCTCGTTCGGCTTGGCGGCGTCGGTCGCCACAAGATAGGCGATCCGGTGGGTCAGCACCCGGGTCTTGCCCGAGCCCGCGCCCGCGAGGATCAACAGCGGACCGTCGCCGTGGGTGACGGCTTCGCGTTGGGGCTCGTTCAGGCCCGAGAGGAGGCTGTCGAGCTCGGCCGTAGTCTCAGTCATGACGCTGGTTTCAGACGGTAGCGCCCGCGTCGGCGCCTGAGCGCGTCATGCTCTTGCAATGCGAGAACTCCGAGCCGCATGTGCTGCGATTGCCGAGCGGGCCGGTGTCGTGCAGATCGATTCCGCGGCGCTTGCGGGCTATGCCCTGGCTCTCCCGTCTGAAGCCCCCGACCCCGACCCCAGCCGGGACTCGGGCCCACGGTCGGTCGCGCAACGAGCGGCGTTCTGGCTCACGCTCGACGCGATCAACTTCGGCTCGGGGTGGTTTCCCACCCTGCGCAAGCGTGCCGGACGATCGGGCTACGTCACCGTGGCCACCGGGGTGCGCGAGCGTTTCGCCCGCGAAGGACCCTGGAGCGCCGAACAGCTCTCGCGGATCGACGCGACGGAGATCGCGGAGACGCTTGGCCAGGACCCCGGGCACGAGTTGATGGCGCTGTTCGGGGATTCGCTGCGCGACCTCGGCCGACGAGTCACCGCCGAGCACGCTGGGAGCTTCGCCGAACTGGCCCGATCGACACGCGGTTCGGCGGTCGAGCTGGCCAGGCGGCTCGGTTCCTGGACGTGCTTTGCCGACACCTCCCGCTACGGGAAGATCTCCGTCCCGTTCCTCAAGCGCGCGCAGATCGCCGCCGCGGATCTGGCTCGCGCCCACGTGATCTCGCCAAACGACCTCGCTGGGCTGACGATGTTCGCCGACAACCTGGTGCCGCACGTCCTCAGGCTCGACGGCATTCTCCACTTCGCCCCGTCCCTCGTGGCGCGGATCGAGCGCGGTGAGCTGCTCGAACACGGCTCGGCCGAGGAGGTCGAGATCCGCGCCTGCGCGCTCCACGCGGTCGAGCTGATCCTCGCCGCGCGGTCCGGTCGCCCCAGGGCGGGGGGCCCTCGCTGCGCAGCGGAGATCGATCAGCTGCTGTGGCGGCGTGGGCAGCAACCCGCTTACAAGGCCTCCCCCCGGCACCGCTCGCGGTGTACGGCGTATTGAGCGCGCTTCACGACCCCTCAGCCCTCGAGCGCGTCGCCCCGCGCGCGGGCGATCGCCTCGGCGCCTGCGTCTCCAACGAGCAGCTCCGGCCGTAGGGTCCCGCTGGCGGCGAGGTCGACCGCCGGGAATCGTGCCGTGCTGGCGAGCTCCCGGTCCAGGGCGATCACCGTCGTCTCGCCGCCGATCGGCGCCGCCGCGGTGGCGATCACCGTGAGCGAGCCGCCGTCGACGATGTTGCGTGCCGCGCCGAGAGCCTTGCGAGCGGCCTGCGGGTGCATCCCGTCGAGCGTGTCGATCAGCACCACCGCGTCCGCGCCGCGGGCCGCGACCCGGCGGGCCTGGTCGATCACCAGCTCGACGGCGTGGTCCTGGGCGTCCGAGGAGGCCGAGAAGCTCACCGCGGAGGGGGATGTGAGTCCGTCCTCGCCCCATACCGAGATCTCCTCCGGGCGGACACCGGCCAGCGCGACCGTCACCTGCAGCCCCTCTTGGCCTGCGAGCACCGTCGCCAGCCGCCGCAGCGCCTCGCTCTTACCCGCCCGTGAGGCCCCAGCGATGGTCACGCGCGAACCCTTGCCGAACGGAGTCAGCCATTCGATCGCCTTCACCGTCGGGTCCTGGGACCCGAGACGGAAGCGCTCGGTCGGAAACCTCGCCGGCAGATCCTCGAAGCGCGTCCCCGACGCGAGCTCGGACGCCGGCTGACCGTTGATCGTGTCGACGCGGACGAGTGAGGCAAAGCGCTCTGAGCGCCGGGGGGAGCGCCGCGGGCCGGTGACCCGGTCGCCGGACACCAGCTCGCAGCGCTTGACCTGCGCCGCGGAGACGTACACGTCCTCGTCCGAGGGCTCGGGCGGCTCCACGCGAATGAAGCCAGAGCCGTTCGGCAGCAGCTCGACGACGCCCTCAGCCGTCTCGTCCTCCTCGTCGGCGACGGGCTCCGGATCGCGCGCGCGGTCCGTTTCGCGGTCCCGGCCACGGTCGGGATCCCGGTCTCGATTGCGCTCGGAGTCGCGGGCGCGCGAGCGCGAGCGCGGCTT
>CAXMLR010000230.1:0-5209 GCA_964194275.1 uncultured Solirubrobacterales bacterium | reverse complement strand
GGTCGGCCGGCCGGCCGGTCGGGCCGGGTGTGGGGAGGGGCTTGGCACCCGAGCCGGGACCAGGGGCCGGCGGACCGGCCGAACCCGGCTTAGCCGACGATTGAGAGCGACCAGTCGTCGAGGTGTCGGCGGCGCCCGCACCGCATCCGGCGGACAACGACCCGGCGGCTAGCACCGCCACGATGGGACTCAAGCGAACCGCTGGCATCGCTTCCATCATGGCACCCCGCTGCCGGACGTAACCTCGGGGAGCAGTGACTGTCTTGGTTGGCACGGCGCCCCGACCGAGCCTCCATGGCTCGACACCGAGCTCCTGACGGCGAGGCGTTGACCCGCGCAGACCGGCGCCGATAACTTTGGCCGATGGTGCGCGAGGTCCCGATCCGAGGTGAGATGATCAGGCTCGGCCAACTATTGAAGCTCACGGGGGTCATCGACAGCGGCGCTGAGATCAAGGCCTTCCTCTCGGCCGAGCCGGTCCTGGTCAACGGAAGCGCAGAAACCCGCCGCGGCCGCCAACTGCACGCGGGGGACGTGGTCCGCGTCGGGGGGCACGATTTGCGTCTGAGGTCCAGTTCCTGAGGCGCTGGAGCGGAGCAGCCCAGCGAAAGCCGCCGGTTGGCGCCCACCCGCGTGATCCCGTTCGACGTCGATCGCGTAGGAGCTGTATGAGCAACCTCCTCGAGCGTCTCCGTCACGTCGAGAACGTGATCCACCATCAGCTCGTGGAGCACAGCATTGCGGTGCTGCGGATCGCTGTCGGCGCGGTGTTCCTCGGCTTTGGGGTGCTGAAGTACTTTTCGGGGGTCAGCCCAGCCGAGAACCTGACCAACGCGACGACGCACATCATGTTCCTGGGCTTGGTTCCCGCTGGGGTCAGCATCGTCGCGGTCGCCACGCTGGAGTGCTTCATCGGGGCCTGTCTGATCGCGGGGCGGTTCATGCGCGCCGCGATCTGGCTGTTGGCGGTCGAGTTCGCCGGCATCCTCGCGCCGCTGGTGCTCCTGCCCGGTCGGCTTTTCGCCGGGCCGCACCACGCCCCCACCCTCGAGGGCCAATACGTACTCAAGGACGTGATCCTCGCCGGCGCTGCCATGGTCATCGCCGCCGCCACGTTCCGCGGCGGACGACTGGTCCGAGATGACGTTCGCCCGGGATCACTGGCACGGCCCGGCAGCCCAACCGACGGTGAGCAGAGGCTTCGCCTGGTCCTCGAGGGCGCCGGGGATCGGTCCCGGATCGCCAGACTCTGTGAGGCCCACGGCGTCTCTGAGTCGGAGTTCCACGACTGGCAGGAGATCGCCCGGGCCGGCGCCAAGGACGCGCTCGATAAGCCCGCGTTGGTCCTCACCGGCTGACACACCCGGAACGGATCCGCCCAGCGTCAGCGTCTGATCAGTACCGGCGTGCCGATCGGGAGCAGATGCGCGAGCCGCGTGATGCTGCGATTGTTGAGCCGGACGCATCCGTGACTGACGTCATGGCCGATGCCGGCTGGATCATCGGTGCCGTGGAGGCCGATCTGCCCGTCCCCGCCGGCGAATGTGGTGTAGACGGGCGAGTAGGCCGAGAGACCAAATGCGTACGGGCCGTAGAGCCCGTGGGGATTGGGCGGCCGCAATAGATCGGTGATGTAGTAACGGCCGCTCGGCGTCGGAGAAAGCGAGACGCCGACGCCAATCGGTTCGCGTTCGATCATGTGCGTTTCACGCCAGACGGTGAGTTGATGAGCCGCCAGGGCCACAGTCACGTGGTAAGGGTCAATGTGCAGTGAGACGTGTGCGGAGTGAATCCATCCCGTGCTCAGGTTCGGACGCACGGGGAGGCTGACCTTGAGCCAACCGGGGCGCCGGCGGTCAACGAGCAGCATCAGTGGAAGCGGGCGACCGCTGGCGTAGAGGGTCCGGAGCTGGTGGGCAACGGAATGGTTGTCGGGTCGCGAGTAGACCCGGACGCTGTGAGCGTGCACACGGGCGGTGATGCTCGCGCCGCGCGGAACGGTGGCCTGCGTCAGCACCGCTCCGAGGTCGAAACGGCCGGCGGGTCCCGAGGCGGTGAAGGCCGGCGAGGCGGGGCCATCGCTGCCGGCAGCGCCCCAAAGAGCGGCGGCGAGCACCAGGCCCACGAGGGCCGACACCACCAACACGCCGGCGCCCCAAAGCGTTCCTCGCACCCGCTCACGCCCCGGGCCGGCGCTCGGCACCGCTGCGGCGCTCGGCACCCCCACAGCGCTCGGGACCGCCGCAGCGCTCGACACCGCCACTGCGCTCGGCACCGCTACTGCGGTCGGCACCGCCACAGCTGAGACGCCGCGCTGCTGGTCGGATGGGCGTTCGATGCCGGCGTCGGCCGCCGCCGGAACTTCGACCGCGGCGGCGATCGCGACCTCTGGCGGCTCGGGCCTGGGTGCCTCGCAACGAGGCACGGCCGGGGCCTGCGCGGGCTCGGCCCGGCGCCGGCGCGCGCCCCACACAACCGCACCGAGAGCTGTGCCGACCGCGGATAGGAGCAGAACCGCGGGACGCCAAAGGTCCCTCCGGGGCCTGGGTCGAACAGGAGGCTTCATACACGCAGAGCGGCTGGGGCGCCGCGTCGAACGGATCGCCCCAGCCAGCCGGAGCGTTGTCAGCCGGTGAGACTCGGCTGTGCGGCCGCGGCACTGCCCGCCGCGGCGCCCGACATGTTGGTGATGAACCCGGTGCCCTTGACCGCGGCAAGTACATCGGACATCGTCGCTGAGGGCTGGAAGGCATCGGGTGCCGGTGAGGGGCTGCCGCTGCCCTTGCCAATGATGTTCTCGATCCACGCCGCATGGCGTGCCTCGACCGGCAGAATCGACCCTGCGGCCGCCAGCACCGCCGGCGTCTTGATGTTGCCGGCTTGTCCGAGGTACGCCTTCACCCCGGTGTCCTCGAGCGTCATCGCGGTCGTCTGAAACGAGGACTGGCTTCCGGTCGAGCCCTGGAAGTTGAACTCCGGCTTCTTGACCGCCTTGGAGCCGAGCGTCTTCGCCAGCGCGGCGACGTGCTGCGCCTCGTGATCGGCGACCACCTTCGCGAAGGTCTTCGTCTCGCCGGTCAGGGCGCCCTTCGAGACCGCCTCGGCGTAGAAAGCCGCTTCGAGATACTCGAGCGTGAGCGCGTAGTTGAGGATCGCCACGTCGCCTGTCGGCAGGCCGCCGCCGGCCGCCTGGGCGAAGGCCACGGGGAAGGTCCCGGCCAGAGCGGTCCCGCCCACGAATGCGGCGGTGCGGCGCATGAACACGGCTCGGGTGGTGCCGTCGACCTTCGAAGCGGCTTCCTGGATCGCCCCGTCCCGGTCGAGCTCGTGGAGGGTCATGCGGTGAGAATGGTCGTTCATGTCAAAGGTCCTTTCAGTCTGTTCAAAGAGGTTGCGTGGCGGGCGCGCTCGAGGGACTAGCCCTTGATGAAGCCCGTGCCCTTGACGGCGCTCAGGACCGCGGACATCGACAGCGACGGATTGAAGGCCGCCGGGGCGGGCGACGGCGAATTGCCGGCGCCGATGATGTCCCGCACCCACGACGCGTGTCGCGCCTCGACGGGAAGAATTGATCCGGCGGCCATCAGGACAGCCGGAGTCTTGATGTTTCCGACCTGTCCCTCGTAGGCCTGCACCCCGGTGTCCTCCAAGACCATGGCGGTCTTGAGGAAAGTGGCGGTGTGCGAGGTGGTGCCCTTGAAGTCGAACTTCGGCTTCTTCACCGCCTGGCTTCCCAGCGCGGTCTGGAGCGCCTGAACGTGCGCGGCTTCGTGCTTGGCGACAACCTGCGCGAACGTCGCCGCGCTGCCTTTGAGCGAGCCCTTGCTGACCGCTTCCTCGTAGAACGCCGCCTCGAGGAACTCGAGCGTCAGCGCGAAGTTGAGGATCGTCACGTCGCCCTTGGGCAAACCGCCGCCCTGCGCCAGGGACACCGGGATCGCGCCGAGCGCCAGGCCTCCGCCGACAAATGCACCGGTGCGCCGCATGAACCCAGCGCGGGTATGTTCGTCGGCCGCCGCGGCGGCTTCCCCGATCGCGCCATCGCGATCGAGTTCCTCGAGGGCCAGCGGGTTCGTTGGAGCGTTCATTGATGATCTCCTCTCCCATGCTCCCAGCGGAGCGTTCGGGGCAGTGGGCTATTTGACGACGACGGTCCCGTGCATGAACGGGTGATAGGTGCAGTGATACGTGAAGGTCCCGGGTTTCGAGAACCTAAACGTCCGGGACTGCCCCCGGTCGAGATTCCCCAGATCAAACGTTCCACGGTCGGCGGTGACCGTGTGGTTGGCGGCGTCACGATTGGCAAATGTAACCGCTGTGGCGGCCGCCACCGTCACGCTCTTCGGCCGGTAGGCGAAGTTCATGATGGCCACGACATGGCTTCCTGAACCAGGAGCGTTCGACGTGACTGCAGGCGATTTGGTCGACGGCGCCGCCGACGACGAGGCGGACGACGCGGTGGAGTTCCCCGACGTCGGCGCCGTCCCCGAGGATGAGCTGCCGCCCCCGCACCCACCCACAGCGCCCGAAGCCAGCGCTGCCAACATGGGCAGGAGCAAACCGCGGCCGCGCAGCTGACGCATGGTTGTTGTTCGGAGGCGATCCCACATTGGATCACCGGCCGGCCGCAACGACCATCGCCGCTGGTGCGCCGGCGAGCTGCGTCAGCTTGCGGAGTCAGTTCCCCGTCTGCCCGCGGGTCGCCTACGTTGGGGGCTGCCGTTCAGAAGTCGCATCGTCGTCCATCGTCGCACGGAGCTTTTGCAGCGCGAGGCGCATGCGGCCCTTGGCGGTGCCGAGTGGCATGCCGAGCTGCCTCGCGATCTCGGTATGCGTGAGGCCGCCGAAGTAAGCGAGTTCGATCACCCGGCGCTGCTCGGCAGGGAGCTGAGCGAGCTTGGTCCGAATGCTTCGCTGCTCTTCGGCGGCGATGGTCTCACTCTCGGTGTCGTCAGGGGCCGGTTGTCCGGAGAGCTGCGCCCCGCTCGGATCGGTACGACGATTCCGTTCACGACGCCACGCGTCGATCGCACGGTGGCGGACCATGCCCAGCAACCAAGGCCTGCCGGCACCGAGCGCGGGTTTGTAGCTCGCGCGGTGGCGCCAGAACCCCAAGAACGCCTCCTGCGAGGCGTCAGCGGCCAACCCTCGATCGTTGAGGATGCGCATGGCCAGCGCGAACGCGACACTGCTGTGGCGGTCGTAGAAC
>CAXMLR010000229.1:0-5038 GCA_964194275.1 uncultured Solirubrobacterales bacterium | reverse complement strand
CAGATCAAGCGCGCCTACGAGGCCGCGCTCGAGAAGGAGACCGCGGGCCCGCTCACGAGCCGGCTGTTCAAGGCCGCGCTCGTGACCGGCAAGCGCGTCCGCACCGAGACCGGGATCGGCGAGCGGCAGCTCAGCCTGCCGGCGGTCGCGGTCGCGCTGGCGCGGGAGCTGCTGGGCGAGCTCACCGGCCGCCAGGTCGTGATTCTCGGCACCGGCGAGACGAGCGAGCTGACCGCCAGGGCGCTGGCCGACAGCGGCGTGCACACCGTCTTCGTAGCCAACCGTCGCCGTGATCGCGCTCTTGGCCTGGCGCGCCGACACCAGGGCGAGACGGTCGGCTTCGACGAGTTACCCGACGTGATGCTGCGGGGCGACATCGTCGTCGCCGCCACCTCGTCGCCGCACCTGCTGCTGGAGGCCGACGAGATCGAGTCGGTGATGGAGGCGCGCGGTGGCCGGCCGCTGCTGATCGTCGACCTCGCGGTCCCGCGGGACGTCGACGCCGGCTGCGGCACGATTCCCGGCGTGTCGCTGTATGACATCGACGACCTCCAGGCCGTGATCGCCCGCAACCGGAAGGTCCGACAGACCGAAGCGGTCAAGGCGGAGGGGATCGTCGAGGAGGAGATCGGCCACTTCGCCACCTGGCTCGGCTCGCTGGAGGTGCTCCCGACGGTGGCGGCGCTGCGCGAGCGGGCCGCAGAGATCGCCCAGCAGGTGGTCGAGGAGAATGCGGGCAAGTGGGATACCGCTTCCGAGCGCGATCTTGAGCGGGTCGACGCGCTCGCCCGCGCGCTCGTCAACCGGCTCCTGCACGAGCCGACGGTGAAGATGAAGGAGCTCCGCGACGATCGCGTGCACGCCCGGATGCAGCTCGTCCGAGAGCTGTTCGGGCTCGGCGACGAGGACGACGCGCTCGCGGCCGGCTCGCAGGACGCACCGGATGAGCGGGCAGAGCCCGCCGGACACGCGCAGGAGCCGGCCGAGACCGACGAGCTCGCCGAGGTTCGGGCGCTCCGGCAGCGGCCAGCCGGCTGATGCGGATCGGCACCCGTGGAAGCGCGCTCGCGCTCGCGCAGGCGTCGTGGGTCGCGCAGCGGCTTGACGAGGAGACCGAGCTGGTCACGATCACGACCCCCGGGGACCGCGGGGAGGCGGTCGGCGACAAGTCGCGGTGGGTCTCCGCGCTCGAGCAGGCGCTGCTCGACGGGCGGATCGATGTCGCCGTCCACTCGGCCAAGGACGTGCCGGCGGAGCTGGCAGCCGGCCTCGAGCTGGTGGCGATCCCGGCGCGCGAGGATCCGTGCGACGCGATCTGCGGCGCCGCCTCGCTGGAGGCGCTCGCGCCCGGCGCCCGGGTCGGCACGAGCAGCATCCGCCGCGCCGCGCAGATCCGCGCCGTGCGCCAGGATCTCGACGTCGTTCCGGTGCGCGGCAACGTCGACACGCGGCTGCGCAAGCTTGACGGGGATGACCTCGACGCGGTCGTGCTCGCCGTCGCGGGGCTCAACCGACTGGGCCGCGGCAGCGAGGCGGGTGGCGTGCTGGAGCTCGTGCCCGCCCCCGGCCAGGGCGCGCTGGCGCTCCAGGCACGGCCTGAGCTGGGTCCGCGCCTCGCGGTCCTGAACGATGACGACACCGCCGCTTGCGTCCGCGCCGAGCGCACCCTCGTCCACGCGCTGGGCGCGTCGTGCAACACGCCGGTCGGTGCCCGCGCGCGGTGCCTCGACGGCTGCACGATCGAGCTGAAGGCGTGGGTCGGGCTGCCGGACGGCTCGGCCTGGCTGACCGACCACCTGACCGGCGAGGACCCCGGCGCGCTGGGCCGCGCAGTTGCTGAGCGGATGTTGTCCGCCGGTGCCGGAGAGCTGCTGCGACGTGCCGAGCAGGAGGCCCCGGCGACTTGAGTGGCCGCGTCTACCTGGTCGGCGCGGGCCCCGGCGACCCCGGGCTGATGACCGCGCGGGCGCTCGAGCTGATCGCCGAGGCCGACGCGATCGTCTACGACCGGCTGATCCCTGCGACCGCGCTCGACGGTGCCCGGGACGGCGCCGAGCTGATCTACGTCGGCAAGGAGGGCGGTGGTCCCTCGATGGACCAAGCCGAGATCGAGCGGGTGCTGGTGCAGCAGGCGTCCGCCGGGCGCACCGTCGTGCGGCTGAAGGGCGGCGACCCGTTCGTCTTCGGCCGTGGCGGCGAGGAGGCGGAGACGCTCCGCGGCGCCGGGATCCCGTACGAGGTTGTTCCGGGCGTCACCGCCGCAGTCGCCGCAACCGCCTATGCAGGGATCCCGGTGACCCACCGAGGCGTCGCCAGCGCGGTCGCCTTCGTGACCGGACACGAGGATCCGTCCAAGCCCGAGTCGGCGCTCGACTGGGCGGCGCTGGCAGCGTTCCCTGGCACGCTCGTCGTCTACATGGGCGTCAAGCGGCTGGCGCAGATCGCTGAGCGGCTGCTGTCGGCCGGCCGTCCTGACGACGAGCCGGCGGCGCTGATCGAGCGTGGGACGCTGCCCGGCCAGCGGGTCCTCACCGGGACGCTGACGACGATCGCGCAGGCGGGCGAGGAGCACGGCATCCGCGCACCCGCGCTGGCCGTATTCGGGCCGGTCGCCGAGCTGCGCGACCGGCTCCAGTGGTTCGAGCGGCGTCCGCTGGGCGGCCGGACCGTGGCGGTCACGCGCGCCCGCGCCCAGGCGAGCGGATTGGCGGGGCGCCTGCGCGCCCTCGGCGCCGACGTCGTCGAGGCGCCCGCGATCAGAATCGTCCCCCTGCCGGGACCGGTGCCGGATCTGAGCCGGTATGACCTCGTCTGCCTGACCAGCCCAAACGGCGCACGGTTGCTGTTCACGCGGATGTTCGATGCGGGGCTCGACGCCCGTGCGCTGCACGGGGCCCGCGTGGCCGCGATCGGCCCCGGCACCGCGACCGAGCTCGGCCGCCACGGGGTGCTCGCCGACGTGGTGCCCGAGCGGTTCGTCGCCGAGTCGCTCGTCGAGGCGCTCGCGGGCGTGCCGGTTACCCGCGCGCTCGTCGCGCGGGCCGCCGAGGCACGGGACGTGCTGCCGGACGCGCTGCGCGAACGCGGCGCCGAGGTCGACGTGCTGGCGCTCTACGAGACGGTCGCCGAGGCGCTGAGCGAGACCGAGCGCGCGTCCGCCCTGAAAGCGGACTACGTCACATTCACGTCGTCCTCCACCGTCCGCTACTTCTTCGAGGCGCTTGGCAGCTACTCGCTGGCGGCCAGTGTACGGCTGGTCTCGATCGGCCCGATCACGAGTAAGGCCCTGCGTGAGCGCGGCCTGGAGCCCGATGTCGAGGCGTCCCGGTACGACGTCGATGGTCTCGTCGACGCGCTCGTCGAGGACGTCGGGCCCGGCGACTGATCGCCGCTGGTCCGGTAGACGCTAAATCTGGGCGGAGGGTTGCTCAGGTCTGTCGCTGCTCCTACCTTCAAGTCACGTTCCCGTGGCGCCGCCGCGGTAACACGGCACCGCGCTCGGCGATGCGATCACCGCCGGGCAGACGACCGTCGCGCGGCTCGACGCGATGCTCAGGCACGTCTTCGTGCCGAAGTTGGTCGGGCCGGGGCGGCAGGGGTCGCGGCGGGCGTGAACTCGGCCAGTAGCGCCGGCCACACGTCGGGATCATGGCCGGGGATCAGCCGGTACCCGGTGTCGGCGGCGATCTGTTTCAGCCGGCGAATTGGCGCCACGGTGTCGGACGCCTCGCAGTGAACGAACCCTCCAACCGCGAGCTCCTGCTCGATGTTCTCCGTCAGGTCAGCAGCGTCGAACGCGAACACAAAGCCGGATCCATCGGGGAGGTCGATTACGAAGCTCTGGTGTCCCGGGGTGTGACCGGGCGTCAGCACCGCGCGGATTCCGGGCGCCAGCTCATCGTCGCCTTCCAGCAGGCGCCAGTCAATCTCGGGGTCATCAAAATCGACTCGGAACATCCCGTGGCGCTCCGGGAACGGATGGTCGGAGAGGCCGTACTCGAGCTCGCTGCGCTGGACCGAGACCGGCACCGTCGGGTCGAACAGGCGCAGGCCACCGGCGTGATCGTTGTGCAAGTGGGAAAGGAAGATGCGCGTGATGTCACCCAAAGCCACGCCGTACGGCGCCAGCGCCCGCTCCAGCGGTTCGCCGTCGCCGGCGGGCAGCATCGCAACGATTCCGTGATTGCGGCCGTGAAACCGCTCGTATAGCGCGCGGTCGTGGATGAGCGCGGTGTTGAGCCCGGTGTCGAGCAGCGTCCAGCCGGCGTCCGTGTCGAGCAGTACCACCGGCACTGGCTCGACGAGCACGGCGCCCGAGCGATCGCCGTGCACCGAGTAGGACTTGGGCAGGCGCTCCCAACCGACGATCAGCGGGATCAGTCGCCGCACGCTGGTCAACGCTCGCCCCCGAAGCCAACCTCGGCCCAGCCGCCGGGTAGCCAGGCGACAAGATCGATCTCGACCCGCGCACCGGCCGCGAGCCCGCTGACGCCAACGCACGTGCGGCTCGGGAGCCGCTCGGGGAACCAACATTCGTATGCGGCGTTGAACGAGGCGTAGTCGTCCCAGTCGAGTAGGTACGCGCGCGTCGAGACGACGTCTCCGAGCACTCCGCCCACGAGCTCGAGAACCCGCGAGAGGTTGCTGAGCACCTGGTCGGTCTGCTCGGCGATGCCACCGGGCACGAGCGCTCCGTCGAGGCCTGTGGGCATCTGGCCCGTGACGTGCAGCATCTCCCCCGCGGCGGTCGCGTGCGCAAACGGCGCGACGGGCGGTGGAACGCCGTCGTCGGGGCCGAATGTCCACGCGCGGATCACTGGCGCCAGAACGGGAAGCAGCGCTTGTCGATCCGAGCGTGGATGCCCTGGCGACCGTCGACCACCTGCGTCACGCTGAAGTCGACGGCGACGCTCGTGAACGAGTAGGCATCATCACGCGTCAACCCGTACTGCGTGCCGAGCAGGTCGAGCGTGCGGCGGGTCGCGACGCGCATCGCTTCGTCGAGGTGGTCGCCGAAGCCGTGGACCAGCAACTCCGT
>CAXMLR010000228.1:0-5983 GCA_964194275.1 uncultured Solirubrobacterales bacterium | reverse complement strand
CCGTCGGCAGTCCAAACGCCCAGACGCAATAGGCGAACAGGGCACAGGCAGCGCTGCCGGTCAGAAGCAGACGTAGCCGGGCGGTCGTATAGAAGCGCAGCACTCGGCGCTTCACCGCTGGGTCGGGCTCGACCCGTCCCAGCTCGGCCAGCCGTTTGCCCCCCGCCACGAGCAACGCCGAAAACGTCACCACGACGAGGAACCAGCGCGATAGCGTCACCGGCGCGGCGACGCCTCCGGCGACCGCTCGCAGCACGAATCCCCCCGCGATGGCGGCAATGTCGAGGCCAGGGAGCCGGCGCCACACCATCGTGTAGGTCAGGGTCAGCGCCAGGTAGCCGAAACCGACGAGGAGCAGCAGTGGGCGCACCGCCGCACAGAGGACCAGCCCTCCCAACATCAACGCAAAGCCCAGCACCAGCGCCACGCCGGGCTCGAGTTCACCGGCGGCGATCGGGCGCCGGCATTTACGCGGGTGCCGGCGGTCCTCCTCCCGGTCCCGAACGTCATTCACGGCGTAGATGCCCGAAGCGAGCATGCAGAATGCCGCGAAGGCAACGCCGACACGCAGGGGCACGTCGGCTCGTCCGAGCGCCCCGGCGGCGCCGGCCGCCGCGATCACCAGAGTGTTCTTGATCCACTGCCGCGGTCGCAGCGTAACTAAGCCAGCATGCAGCGGCCCGCGACGAGACTGCGCGTCCGGGGCCGGGACCGTTGCGGCGTCCGCTGCGCCAGAGCGCGGAAATCCCATTGAACGCAAGGTACAAGGCCTTGATGAAGGCTGACTCTGTAAACCATGAGGGCGTTCACACAATCGATTCTCGTGAGAACGCTCTCAGAATCTCTTTAAGCTCTACTGCAGGACTGTCGCCACCCTCCTGACGATGCTCGCGCCGCCGAGAGCCCCCATCGATCCTTCACCCTCCCCGGTCATGTTCGCCCCGCCGCCTCCCCCACGGCAGCGGGCGGGCGGTCGGGCGCGCCGAATCGCGCTGCTCGCAGCGGCGGTGTGTCTCCTCCCGGCGCTGATCTCCTACGCCGGCGCGCTGACCCAGACCTCGAACGCCGGAATCGGCATCCGCACGGTGGAGTGGCTGCGCGACAACGGTGCCCGCGGGCTGGTCAACTGGGTTGAGTCGACCTACTACTCGCTGACCGGACCCTCGACCGGTGGCCCGGGCCTGCGCGCGCTTCCGAATCAGCCGGGGGTCGGCGTGGCTCCGGGTCTGCTCAAGCGCCAGGCGGCGAGCTACCGCCCGCCCCGGATCAGGCCGGTCATCCACCCGGCGCTGGTGGGCGAGGGCGCGTGGCGGGCCACGTTCCGAGGCGGCGGCACCCGTCCTCCGGTCCTGGTTACGAGCTTCAGGCCTGATCCGAGCTATCCCCAGCTGGTGGCCGGCGTCGCCTGGATCGACACCCACCGGACCACCACGTGGCTATATCCCGGCCGGCAGGAGCCCGCGGTTTCGCTGAGCTCACGTGGGCCGACCGAGATCCCAGTTCGGCTGCGGTCGAAGCTGGTGGCCAGCTTCAACAGCGGCTTCAAGCTCAAGGACTCCGGTGGGGGGTTCGCAATCGGAGGCCGCACGTACGCGCCGATGAAGGCTGGCGTCGCGACGTTCGTGCGCTACCGCGACGGGCGGGTTGACGTGCTTCCGTGGAGCGGCGGAACGAGCGTCGGCCCGGACATCATCTATGCCCGCCAGAACCTGCCCCTGATCGTGGACGGGGGCCATCTGAATCCCAATCTGTCCGACGGCCCTGCGTGGGGCGCCACGCTGGGTAACGCGGTTCGCGTCTGGCGCTCGGCGGTCGGCGTCGACCGGCACGGCAATCTGATCTACGCCGCCGCCAATATTCAGACGGTCGGCTCACTGGCGGCGATCATGCGCCACGCGGGCGCGGTCCGGGCGATGGAGCTCGACATCAACGCGTACTGGACGAGCTTCATCACCTACCACGGGGCCGGAGCCCAGAATCCACACAACTTGCTCTCGAGCATGGACCGGCCGCCCAGCCGATACCTGTCCCCGGAGGATCGCGACTTCTTCGCGGTCTACCTCCGCTGAGCAGGAATGCTCCGTGCCCAGCGGTGGGTGGCGGGATCGCTGGTGGCCGCCGTGTCGGCAGGATGTGGTGGCGTGTTGGCAGGATGTGGTGGCAGCCAGGCCGCGCGCTCCAGCGCGCCGAGCCCCGCCCCAATCACGAGTTCGGTCACGTCGGCCGCGACCTCGACGACGAGCGCCACCACCACGAGCCGGACGCCGAGCCGGCTGGCGCCGCGCCGCCCGCCCCGTTCGGCCATCGTCGAGCAAGTCCTCGGGCTCGTCGACCACAGCCGAACCGTCCAGTTTCCCGGTGCACCGCCTGAGCCTCGTGCGCTGACGACGATCGTCCGCTTTCCCGCACAGCCCGCTGGACCGCTGCCCCTGATCGTGTTCGGGCACGGCTTTGCGGTCACGCCGCGGCCGTATGCTGCGCTACTCGATGCTTGGGCGCGGGCTGGTTACGTCGTCGCGGCGCCGATCTTCCCGCTCGAGAACGCCGATGCGCGCGGGGGCCCGAACGAGGCGGACCTGGTCAACCAGCCGCGCGACATGAGCTTCGTGATCACCGAGCTCGTGCGGGCCAGCGCTGCAAATTCGGGTGCGTTGCGCGGCCGGATCAACCCGCATGCGATCGCGGTGAGCGGTCAGTCCGACGGGGGCGACACCGCACTCGCCGCCGCCTATGACAGCAGGCTCCTGGACTCGCGGGTGGACGCCGCGATGATTCTCTCGGGCGCACGAATTCCGACGCTGGGAGCCTTCGCCTTTCCGGCTCACTCACCACCACTACTCGCAACCCAGGGCACCGCCGACACGATCAACCCGCCGAGCTTCACCCACGATTTCTTCGATGCCGCGCCTGCGCCCAAGTTCCTGCTCAACCTGCTTGGCGCGCCGCATCTGCCTCCCTACACCGACGAGCAGCCCCAGCTCGGCATTGTCGAGCGCGTGAGCATCGCGTTCATGAACCACTATCTGAAGGGCGATCGCCCCGCCCTCGCCGCGATGCTCCGCGCGGGCGCGCTGCCGGGGCTTGCCTCGCTCGACGCGCTTCCGTGAGCGGATCGCTCACCGCAGCGAGCCCTGCGCATCGACGGTGAAGTCACCGATGCTGACGCCGGTCACGCCCACCGCCTGCACGGCGACGTGTGGGTCGCTAAACAGCGTCACCGTCGCCAGAGCTCCGAACGGAAGGTTGGGCTGGACGATCAGCTGACCGTTCCGCGCGGCGACCGTGGCGTCGGCGCTCGCGTTCACGCCAAACAGGGTCGCGGTGCCGCGGAGCACGAGCTGACCACTCCCCGAAGCGATCGGCTGCACGCCTTGGAGAAACGGCACGGAGCTGCGCAGGTCGGCCTGGGTGATCCGCGCCGACCCGGTCAGCTCGTTCCCGCGCTTGTGCAACGTCGCGTCCCGGAGGATCAGCAAGCCCGCTCGGACCTCAGTCGCGGATGCATCCAGCGTCCCGACGCCCCCGGCCTGACCAAGCGTCGAGCCGAGTTGTGGCGCGCTGCTGCGGTACTGACCCATGCGGATCACCACCCGATCGGCCTGATGCCAGAGCAGCTCGATGGCCGGGAATGCGTGAACCTCAACCTGGAGCACGGTGCCGGAACGAGCCAGGCGATCCCGCAGCTGCTGTGTGGCGATACCGGGAAGCACCAGCTGCGCTACCGCGAGCAGCGACAGCACGAGTACGACTGAACCCAGCGCGATCAGGCGGCGCATCCGCGCTGGAACGTTAGGGCTCGCCACCGACCTACGGGCTGCGACCGGCGTCAGTTCAGGACAGCGCGGACGGCGACCAGCGCCTGGCCCACGACCGGAGCGATGTCGAGCTCCGGCTCGCTCAGCTTCCGGACCGAGATCCCGTCGGCCAGGGCGAACAGGAAGGTGGCGAGCACTTCGGCATCAGCGCGCAGGCGCAGTACGCCGGCCTCGGACTTGGCGCGCAGCGCCGCGGCCATGTGCTGACGGGTCCGGCGGCCGAGCTCGGCGAGCTCGCTGGCGATGTCGGCATTGCGCTGCGCGAGGGTCATCATCTCGTAGAACATGACGACTGCGGTCTGGCCCTCCCCGAGGAGCTCCTCAAAGCTCCGCACCAGCGCGGCGAGCACGCCTTCGGCGTCCTGCGCATCTCCCACCGCGGCCTCCAGCCGCTCGATCCGAACCTCACACTCTCGCCGGACGACCTCCACCAGGAGCCGCTCCTTGGTGGCGAAGTAGTAGTGCAGCAGCCCGCGCGAGACGCCGGCCTCCCGGGCGACATGGTCGAATGTGGCTCCGGCGATCCCCCGGGCCGCGACGCTGACACGCATCGCGTCGACGATGCGAGCGGCCTTGTCTCCTGCGAGCTCGCGCTGTGGCTGAAGCTCGGTTGCGGCGGCTGCCTCCACGGCACGGAGTCTAGTTCCAGTTGCACAAAAGAGGCGCCCTCTCGGGCGCCTCTCCTAAACCAACTCGGTGCTGCCGGACTGCCGACTAGGCGGCGGTGACCGGAGCGGCCGGGGGTGTGGAGGCCGAGCCCGCGGGCGGCGTGTACTCGAACTCCTCCTCCTTGCCGAACAGCGTGTCCAGGACCTTCGAGCGCAACGACTCGCTGCCGGCTAGCGCCACGCCACCACCGATTACTGCGATCAGCAGCTTGCGACCCAGGCCGAGGCCCTTGCGACTGCGCTTCTTCGGCGCATCGGCGAGGGCGACCGAAGCATCACGGACGGCCTCGACGACCTGCCGTAGATCCTTCTGGAGCTTCTTGTCCTCGACGATCGCCTTATGCGGCGCCTTGCCGTTGGAGAGTCGCGCGTAGGCGCTCTTGCTCGACTCGATCGCCTTTTGCACGTTCTCGCGCAGATTGGCGTCGTCGATCAGACGCTGGATGTACGGATTGGACTTCGCGATGTTCGCGACGTCAGCGGCGTTCAACGCCACCGCCTTGGCGGCCTTCGTCTTATTCTTTGCCATGAATCTCCCTCGGTGCGTGGGGCGGGTCTTGGTGAGAATACCCAGGACTCAGGGAAGGATCACCATCTCGGCGTTCGGAACCACAAACAACGCCCTACCTCACGGAGTGCAAGGTCCTCGGACGTCGGGGCGCCGCGCGCCGCTGGAGCGCTACCTCAAGGACGTCGCCGATCTCCGAGACGAACCGAAACTCCAGGTGCTTGCGCAGGTGAGCGGGAATCTCGTCGACATCCTGCTCGTTGAGCGCAGGCGCGATGACAACGCGAATGCCGCCGCGCTGCGCAGCCAGCGCCTTTTCCTTGAGGCCTCCGATTGGCAGCACCTGGCCGGTCAGTGTGATCTCCCCCGTCATCGCCACGTCACTGCGCACCGGCCGTCCGGACAGCAGCGACGCCAGCGCCGTCGCCAGCGCAATCCCGGCGCTCGGTCCGTCCTTGGGAATCCCGCCCGCCGGGACGTGGATGTGGATGTCGTGCTCGGCGAACCAGTCCTCACCAAGCTCGGGCAGCACCTCGGACGCGTTACTGCGGATGTAGGACAGCGCCGCCTGGGCTGACTCCGTCATCACGTCGCCGAGCTGCCCGGTGATGGTCAGTCGCCCCTTGCCGGGCATCGCGGTCGCCTCGATGAACAGCACATCGCCTCCGACCGGGGTCCAGGCCAGCCCGGTGGCCACGCCGGGACGGGAGGTCCGTCGGCGCGATTCCGAGAAGAAGCGACGCTTCCCGAGCATTTCGCGCACGCGGGGCTCGGACACCATCACCTTGCGGGTGCTGCCCCCCGCCACCCGGCGGGCGACCTTACGGCAGACGCCGCCGATCTCCCGCTCGAGTTGCCGCACGCCCGCTTCCCGGGTGTAGTCGGAGATGATCGCGCGGAGCGCCTGGTCGCTGAAGGCGATTCGAGCCTTCGAGAGTCCGTTGCGCTCGATCTGCCGGGGAACGAGGTAGCGCTTGGCGATCTCCAGCTTC
>CAXMLR010000227.1:0-5213 GCA_964194275.1 uncultured Solirubrobacterales bacterium | reverse complement strand
GACTACGACCCCTCCGACCGGTTGTACTTCGAGCCGCTGACCCTGGAGGACGTCCTCGGCGTCTGCGAGATCGAACAGCCCGAGGGGGTCGTGGTTCAGTTCGGCGGCCAGACGCCGCTCAAGCTCGCGGCGGGGCTTGACAAAGCTGGTCTGCGGATCCTCGGAACCGGCATCGACTCGATCGACCTGGCCGAGGACCGCTCGCGCTTCGGACCGCTGCTCGATCGCCTCGGCTACAAGGCGCCGCCCTACGCGAGCGCTGATTCGGCCCAGGAGGCGCTCGACCGGGCGCCCGAGGTGGGCTTCCCGCTGCTCGTTCGTCCGAGCTACGTTCTCGGAGGCCGCGCGATGGAGATTGTCTACAGCGTCGACGGGCTGCGCGGCTACCTCGAACGGGTGGGCACGAGGGCGGGCGGGCCTCGGTCCACGATCTACCTCGACCGCTTCCTCGAGGACTCGATCGAGGTAGACGTCGACGCGCTGTGCGACGGGTCCGAGGTCTGGATCGGTGGGATCATGCAGCACGTGGAGGAGGCGGGGATCCATTCCGGCGATTCGGCCTGCGTCCTGCCACCGCATGCCCTCGGCGAGGAGATGCTGAGGTTGATCGCCGAGCAGACCGCGGGCATCGCCAAGGCGCTGGGCGCGATCGGCCTGATGAACGTCCAGTTCGCGATCCACGGCGAGGATGGCCTGCACGTGATCGAGGCCAATCCACGCGCGTCCCGGACGGTGCCGTTCGTCTCCAAGGCGATCGGGCTGCCACTGGCCAAGCTCGCCTGTCGGATCATGCTCGGCGAGACGGTGGCCGAGCTCGAGCTTCCCCGGGAGACGAACAACGGCCATGTCTGTGTCAAGGAGGCGGTGCTGCCCTTCGACCGGTTCGCCGGCGCCGATTCACTGCTCGGGCCGGAGATGCGCTCCACTGGAGAGGTGATGGGCATCGCGCGGGACTTTCCCACCGCGTTCGCCAAGGCTCAGGCCGCCGCCGGCGCGCAGCTGCCCAGCGCGGGGACGGTGTTCATCACCGTGGCCGACGGCGACAAGCCCGCGGCGACCGGGATCGCCACCGCCCTGCATGATCTCGGGTTCGAGATCATCGCCACACGCGGTACCGCGCAGGCGCTGAACCGAATGGGCATCCCGGCCCGCGCGATCAACAAGATCGGCGAGGGGTCCCCGCACGTCGTCGACTGCATCGAGCGCGGCGAGGTCGACCTGGTGATCAACACCCCGGTGGGGACCGGCGCACGCACCGACGGCTACGAGATCCGCTCCGCCGCTGTCACCCGCGGGATCCCGTGCGTGACCACGATCTCAGGCGGAATGGCCGCCATCCGGGCGATCGCCGCCGCACGCCGGGGCGAACCCGAGGTGATCTCGCTCCAGGAGATCCACACACGCGCCTCCGGGGTCCATTGACCACCGCGCGTGTCCAGGCGCCTTTCGGCCGGCGTGCCGCCACGGTGGTAGCCCGCGAGCAGCACGGGCCCTACGTGGTGCTGCGCTGCGAGGACCCCGCCGGCCCGCGCCCGGAGGCCGGCCAGTTCTACATGCTGAGCACGGCTGAGTGCTGGGGCGGGGGAGAGGGCGAGCGACCATTTCTGCCGCGTGCGTTCAGCGTGCTGCGCGCACCCGCCGACGGTCACGAGCTGCACTTTCTCCTCCAGGACGTCGGACCGGGGACCAAGCGGCTGTGCGAGCTCGAGCCTCCGGACGAGTTGCTGCTCGTCGGCCCGCTGGGAGTCGGGTGGAAGTTAGCGCGCCAGGAGCGAGCCCCACTGCTCGTCGGCGGGGGGGTCGGGATCGCGCCGCTGGCCATCCTGCAAGACCAGCTCACCCAGGCCCACACCACCCTGCTCGGGTTTCGCGACGCGGCCCACGCTGCGGGGGCCGCCCTGCTGAGCAACCCGCGCCTCGCCACCGATGATGGCAGCGCGGGGCACCACGGACTGGTCACAGAGCTGCTGCAGGACCGGATCAGGGACGATCCTCACGTGGAGATCTACGGCTGCGGGCCGCCGGCGATGCTGGAAGCCGTTCGCGGCCTGTGTGAGCAGACCGAGACGCCGGGGCAGCTCGCGCTGGAGGCCGGGATGGCGTGTGGCTTCGGCGCCTGCTTTGGCTGTGTCGTGGCGACCCGTGAGGGCTATCTCCGCCTATGCATCGACGGCCCGGTGCTCGATGCCGCAAAGCTGATGACGGCGATGAGCCCCGGAGCCGGGCATTGAGCCTCACGTTCTGCGGGGTCGAGCTGGAGCACCCGATCATCAATGCCTCGGGTACGTTCGACGCGCTCGCGGCAGAGCGCGCGTTCGGGGAGCAGCTGACCGAGCACTTCCCGTTCTCCGCCTTCGTCTCGAAGACGGTCACCGTCGAGCCCCGCCGGGGCAACCCGCCACCACGGCTATGGGAGCTCTCCGGTGGGCTGTTGAACTCGATCGGCCTCCCCAACAAAGGACTCGCAGGTTACCTGCGTGAGGATCTTCCCAAGCTGGCCCAACTGCCGGTGCCGCTGATCGTCAATGTGATGGGCTTCAGCGCCGAACAGGTGGCCGAGCTTGTTCAGAGTCTCGCGCCTCGCGAGGCGGTGGCCGCGTTGGAGCTCAACGTGTCGTGCCCCAACGTCGAGACCGGGCTGATCATGGGCGCCGATCCGCAGGAGCTCTCGCGGCTGCTCGGGCGCGTCAGACCGCTCACCGACAAGCCGCTGATAGTCAAGCTGACGCCCAACGTCTCAGACGTGAGCGCGGTCGCCCGGGCCGCCGAGGACGCCGGCGCGAGTGCGCTGTCCCTGATCAACACGATCCGGGGCATGGCCCTGGACCCCGCCACAGGAGAGCCCTGGCTCGGCGGCATCACCGGTGGCGCATCGGGCCCGGCGGTGCGCGCCATCGCGCTCGCTCAGGTGCGCACGGTGCGCGACGCGGTGGAGCTGCCGATCATCGGCATGGGCGGCGTCCAGCGCGGACGCGACGCAGCTGATCTGCTCCGCGCGGGCGCAGACCTGGTGGCAGTCGGGACTGAGAGCTTCAGAGATCCTGGCGCTGGATCACGCGTGCTCGCCGAGCTCAAGCGCAGTCTCGGCACGGCCTGCAATCAGCGTTGATGTGAGGATGCTCCGCACGAACGGCCCTTTTCCGAGGCTGCCGCAGCTAGTCGGTTCAACCGCGCGGGGGAGGTTTCTCAAACCCCCTGCAAACTCTGGCTATTCCCCGAACCTTCCTCGACAATGCTCGACCTCAAGTTGAGGTCGAGTCGAATTGGGGAGTTTGGCCTTGATCGCACGTGCCCAAGATGTATAGTCGCCGCCCATGCCGCCGGTCAGCGAATCACCCGCCAAACTCATTGCTGCGCCAGAGCGGTCACTAGTGCAGCGCATGGACGCGCTCCAGCGTGCCAACGACATCCGCAGCCGCCGCGCCCAGCTCAAGCGCGACCTCAAAGCGGGCCGTCAGCCGATTCACGAACTCCTGCTCTCACCGCCCGAGTATCTGGAGACGGCCAAGGTGTTCGATCTTCTGCTCGCCGTCCCGAAGTACGGACGCGTCAAGGTGAACAAGATCCTGACTCACTGCCGGATCTCCCCGAGCAAGACGATCGGCGGGCTCTCGCAACGCCAGCGCGCCGAGCTGGTCGACTTGATGCGCCGCCGCTGACGCGGCCACTGGTTCGCCGCCTCAGGCATGTCCGAGGTGTTCGTCATCACCGGACCGTCTGGGGTCGGAAAGGGCACCCTGATCCGCGGCCTGCTCGGCCGCCTGCCCGAGCTCGAGCTGTCGGTTTCCGCGACCACGCGCCCACCTCGACCGGGGGAGCGCGAGGACATCGACTACTACTTCCTCACCCCCGAGGAGTTCGAGCGCCACGTCCAACAGGGCGATTTCGTCGAGCACGCGACGTACTCGGGCAACCGCTACGGGACGCTGCGCGCTGAGCTCGAGCGGCGACTGGGGGCGGGGACGCCGGTCGTACTGGAAATCGAGGTGCAGGGCGCGCGACAGATTCGTCGCACGATGCCGCAAGCGATTGCCGTGTTCATCGCTCCGCCGTCTCAGGAGACGCTGCAGGTCAGGCTGCTTGACCGTGGGACCGATACGGGCGAACAGGTTCAACAGCGGCTGCTGAGTGCCCGGCAGGAACTGGCCGCGCAACCGGAGTTCGGCCACGTGATCGTCAACGACCGCCTCGAGCAGGCCACCGACGAGCTCGAGCAGATCGTCAAGGCCGCACTGGCCCGCAGCTGATGGCGCAGACCCCCGGCCCGGCGCCCGCTAACCTGTGGGCACCCCGATCGCAAAGGACCGCCAAGTCTTGATCTCTCCCCGCATCGACAAGCTCCTCGACCACGTCGACTCCGACTACGCGAGCGTAATCGTCGCGGCCAAGCGCGCGCGTCAGATCAACTCGTACTACCACAACCTCGGGGAGGGGACCTTCGACGAGTTCCCGCCGCCGATGGTCGACACCCGCTCGAAGAACTACCTCACGATTGCCCTGGAGGAAGTCGCCCAGGGCAAAATCAAGTACCACTACCGGTAGACGGAGTCGGCGGAGGCGAGCGATGGCCCGGCTGCTCCTCGGTGTGAGCGGCAGCATCGCGGTCTACAAGGCGCTCGAGACCGCGCGCCTGGCCATCAAAGCCGGTCACGCGGTACGCGTGATCCAGACCGCGACCAGCGAGCGCTTCGTCGGCCGGGCTTCGTTCGCGGCCATCACCGGTGCTCCCGTGCTGGGCGATGAGTTCGAGCCCGACGCCGCTCGGGGCGCTTACCCCGGGGAACCGCTGCCCGAGCATGCGCCGATCAGCCACCTCGCCCTGGTCGAGCGCGCCGACCTGTACCTGATCGCCCCCGCCAGCGCCAACACGATCGCGAAGCTGGCCGCCGGTCAGGCCGACAACCTGCTCAGTACGGCGGCCCTGGCGGCCGCCTGTCCAGTGGCGATCGCGCCGGCGATGAACAATCGCATGTACACGGCTGCTGCCACGCAGGCCAACCTGAAGCTGCTGTCCGCGCGCGGGGTGACGGTTATCGCACCCGGCGAGGGAGACCTCGCGTCCCACGGCGAACACGGCATCGGTCGCCTCGCCGAGCCCGCGGCGCTGCTGGAGGCATGCGAGACGCTGCTGAGCACCCCCTCGCTGAGCGGGCTGAGGGTGCTCGTCAGCGCCGGGGGCACCCGCGAGCCAATCGACAGCGTCCGTTACATCG
>CAXMLR010000226.1:0-3414 GCA_964194275.1 uncultured Solirubrobacterales bacterium | reverse complement strand
ACCCAGCGTGTCGTTCAACACCTGGTCGCGGGCTCGATGGGCGGGTTCTTCGCGATCGCGTTCGCCGCCGCCCACCCTCAGCGGGTCCGGCGGCTGATCCTGTCCGGCTCGCCCGGCGGCCTGTTCCGGCGGATCGGGCTGTTCCTGCAGTTGTGGGCAACCCCGGGAACCGGCGCGCTGATCTCCCGGATCAGGTTCCACGACACGGAAACGCTGCGCAAACGCATGTTCGGCAGCTACCTGGCGCATCCCGACCGCCTCCCGACAGACCTGCTCGAGGTCACACTGGCCGGAACCCACCTCCCCGGAACGGCCAACACGAACCGAGCAATCCTGCAGGCCGTAGCCACCCTCCGCGGCTGGCGTCCCGAAATGCGGCTGGACGACACACTCGCCGGGGTTGAAGTGCCGACGCTGTTCGCATGGGGCGCGAAGGACCAACTCGCGCCCGCGGACATCGCACGCGCCCTCACCCAGCGGATGCCCGACGCGAAGCTCACCGTCATCGAAGATGCCGGCCACATCCCCCACATCGACCAGCCGGATGCCGTGGCTGCGGCCATCAACAGATTCCTGCACCAGCCCAGATCTCAGTAAGCAGGAAACGATCGCATTGCCCCGAGGAGTCTTCCTCTCCTCGTGTGCGTCGTAGTCGGATGCACCAATCAGGCGGCAACTGGTAAGAGCAGCCGTTTCCAGGCGTCGGCGAGCCAGCGCTCGAAGTGATCCGGCTGCCAGCTGCGGTCGCGGGCGAGCAGCAGGAAGAACTCGGATGAGTTGAGCGCGAAGAACACGTCTGCCGCCGTTTGGACGGTGACGTCCTCGCGCAGGCCGCGGATCTCGGCCAGGTGCTGGGCGATCATTCGGGTGTAGTGCGCGCGCCGGTCGATCAGCTCGGCGAGGTAGGCCGCTAGCTCGGGAGCGCTGGTGGCTGCGTGGTTGAGCACGTCGAACAGCCCGGCGAGGCGCTCCTGGGTTTGGCGCATCGCGCGCGCGTAAATGTCGATCAGGCGGCCAGGGTCTTGCTCGGACATGATCTCGCGGACGTAGTCGCGTTCGAATGGCGGGATCGGTGAATCTGTCCCTGACAATGCGGTCTCGACGAGATGGCGAAAGACTGCCGGCTTGGGGCCAAGGGTCGCGTAAACCGTCTCATGCGAGACCCCGGCTGCGTGAGCGATTGCGGCCATCGTGGTCGCGGTGTAGCCGCGCTCGAGAAACAGCTGGCGGGCGGCAGCCGCGATCGCGCGGCGGGTCTGCACCGCAGCCGCCTGCCGACGTGTGGCGTCATAGCGGCGCGTTTTGGGCTTGTTCTTGACTCGCTCGGCCACTCGAGATATGGTAGCAATTAATCTGAGATGCCATCAGACTAATTGCCTAAAGGAGCGCACCTATGTCAATTGACGTCCGGCTGGGGCATGTCTCCGTGCCGTCGGCGCAGCCACGGGCCCTGGCCGCCTTTTACCGCGATCTTCTCGGCCTCGAGGTCAGCATGGAGGGCTCGATACCTGCACTCGGCGATTTCGTGTTTCTCAGTCGGCATGCCGAGGACGAGCTGCCGCTGATCGCTTTGTGCGCCGAGCCGAACTCAAGACACAACGCAATCGAAGTAGAGAGCCTCGCGGCGCTCAAGGAGATCCACGCGCACGCCAAGGTTCAAGGCACCCCGATTTCCTTCGCGCTGAATCATCGCTGCTCGTTGAGCCTCTACTTCCACGATCCCGAAGGCAACCTGTTCGAGGTCTTCTGGGCGACTGGCATTAAGACACACGAAGCAATCTCCGAGACGATCCAGCTCGACGACTTCGAACGCCCAGAGCCAGAGCTCCTCGACCTTATCGGCGTCCCGGCCTGACCTGAGCAGATCGGGACGCTCGGGAGCGCTCAGCAGGCGGCACGACAGCTCCCCCAAGGGGCTGAGGAGCGATTTCGCTAGCTCGAGGGCTCCGACTCACCAGCAACGGACAGGGCCCCGAGCGTCGTCGCGCCAAGCGCCGTTGCTGCCATCAACACGGACGCCGGGGCGGGGACCGCCCCGCGGCGCCATTCCGTAGCGATGGCGAGGAAGTCGAGCGCGTCGACAGCGACCTGCAGCCGCCACCACTGAGCGCGGTTGGCGCCGGTGGCCGCGTACATCCCCACGGCAAGGGAGAGGTTGCGGATGCCCCACATGCGGCCGATGACAGGCAGCTGCGGGTTCTCGTCCGGGTTGAGGAGGAATGCCTTGCCAGCAAGTCGCGGCGCGAGAAGCGTCGAGAGGCCAAGGGCTGTACGTGCGCCCAGCAGCGCGCGACCGGTGGGAGTCGAGGGAAGCGCCATCCGGCGTAGTCTGACGGAATCCCTCCGGGCAGGGCAAGTCAATCGGGAAACCTCCGCTCTTGCCTTCGCCGATCGGATGCCGTGGCTTGTGCTTCCGCGCCGATCTCTGCGGGTCCACGACCATTCTTAGGGTTCGTTAGCTACGGGCGGTCATCGGGGTACCGCTGTCCATGTCGTCGCCCGGCTAGGTCGGCGGCCCGCGTGCGGGCGGCCTGACGGACCAGGTGGTCGCGCTCGGCAACGTTCGTGGCCCGGCGGGCGGCATCCGCGTACGCGGTGGCGGCGGCGGGTAGGTCGCCGTCGAGCTCGTGCAGGTGCCCGCGCACAGCGTGCCACCGGTGCCGCTCGCTGATCACCTCGCGCAGCCGGTCGGTCTCGAGCAGCCCGGCGGCGGCACCGAGGACGTGGCCGACCGCGACCGCGCGGCCGAGCACGGCGGCGGGGTCCTGGCGCACCGGGTCGTCGGTGAGGGCGACGAGGCTGTCGTACCAGGCGAGGATCTGCGGCCAGTCGGTCTCTTCGGCGCTGGCCGCGTCGTCGTGCAGGGCGGCGAGGGCGGCCTCGATCTGGTAGCGCCCAGGGCGCTGAACGGCCAGCGCCGATTGGAGGACGCTCACGCCCTCGGCGATCTCGCGGGTGCCCCAAAGGCCACGGTCCTGCCGGTCCAGCGTGACGATCCGGCCCTCTCGGTCGAATCGCGCCGGGAGGCGGGCGTGATTAAGGAGCATGAGCGCGAGCAGCCCGCGCGCCTCCGGTTCGTCGGTAGCGAGGGTAAGCTGGCGGGCGAGCCGGATCGCCTCGGCGGCCAGGTCCAACCGGCCCGCGTGGCCGGCCGTGTAGATGAGGTAGAGCACGCGCAGCACCACGGCGAGATCGCCGGGCTGGTCGAGCCGGCGCCCGCGGAGGGCCCGCTTGCCCGGCTGATCCGCTGCGCCATCGTCGCCTCCGGCACGTAGAACGCGTCTGCGATCTCTCGGGTGGTGAGGCCGCCGACGGCGCGCAGAGTCAGCGCCACCTGGGAGGCGGGCGCGAGGTCGGAGTGACAGCAGCAAAAAGCAATAAGAGAGTGTCGTCACCCGCCTCAGTGGCGGCGGG
>CAXMLR010000225.1:0-4918 GCA_964194275.1 uncultured Solirubrobacterales bacterium | reverse complement strand
CCCCCGGTGCCGCGGCGAAGCGCCCCCTGCCGATCTCGGGCTTGCACTGCCGTCGCGCGAGCGCACGTGTCCGCGGCGTCCACCTCGAGCTCTACGCCCAGCGACTGGTGCTGCCGGTACCGGCCGGAATCGGCATCGCGCCGCCGCTGCGGCGAAACGGCGCCTACGTCAGGGGTGGCGCCTGCTCTTACCCGCTCAGAACCTATGAGCCAACCGGCCTGATCGTGGTCGATCAAGGCTCCGGGCTGAGCCTGGCCGAGCTGTTCGCCGTCTGGGGACAACCGCTGTCGGCGCAGCGACTGGCCGGATTTCACGCACATGTGCGAGCGTACGTCGCTGGACGGCGGTGGACGCTGGCTCCCGGGCGGATCCCGCTGCACGCTCACGCCGAGATCGTGCTCGAGGTCGGCGCGTTCGTGCCGCCGCACCCCCGCTACGCGTTCCCCGCGGGCCTCTGATCTCTCCGCGCTGGCTTCCCCGCTCACCACCGGCTGGCCGTCGAGCACGGAGCTGGTGGTGATCCTCGGGCTGGGTGCCGCGGCGGTCGCCGCCGCGCTCGTGGTTGTGACGGTGCGCCGGCGGCGGGCGCAAACAGCGGGGTAGGCACGAATGGCATCAGTCCCAGCGGTGGCGACCGGCGCGCAGACCCCGCAGTTCGGCGACTCCGTAAGACCCGGCACGCTCGGGCCCCGGCTCGCTGGCGCCGGGCAGCAGCCTGACCGGCAACTCGGTCTCTTCGACCCCGCCGGCGCCGTCCGGGGCGAAGTGAAACACCCGAGCGCCACGGTGCGATGCCACGCATTCGCGCAGGCGCGTCCCTGTGTAGAGCAACGCGGCACCGTCGTCGGCCGCGTAACCGGGTGGGAGCTCACCTGAAGCCACGGCATCACGAAAGGCCGGCAGCCGCTCTGGCTCACCGTCGAGGTGAACGGACAGACTCCCCTCCAGCAGGTGCAGGCCGCGGACCGGTTCCGGCGCGCCGCCGCTCATGCTAATCCCGCCTGCGAACCAGCACATCGCCCCGGCGCTCAGCCCGGCCAGCGCGACCCCCCGGATCCATGCTTCCCGCATTGCCGCGTCGATCCCGTGCTCACGCCAGATCGCCAGCATGTTCCGCATCGAGCCCCCGCCTACGTAGATCACGTCCTGCGCCAGCAGGTGTGCGATCGGGTCGATCCGGTCCCTTCCGAGGTGGAACAGCGACACGATCGACGGCTCGCACGGCCAGTCTCCGAAGCGCTCGTAGAACCGCGTGACCTGCTCGCGCGGATCGCCGCTGGCGGTGGGCAGAAAACACACCTTGGGCGCCAGCTGGTCACTCAGCCTGAGCACGAGGCGGTCAAGCGCGAGCGAGCGTTCCGGCATCGTGAACCCGCCGCCGCCCATCGCCAGGATGCGACGGTGCTCGCCGCCCTCCGGCGCGGCCGAATCGATCCTCACGCAGCAATCGCCTCGCCGCTGCGGACCGTCTCAGCAGGCGAGCCGAGATACCTCACAGCCAGCTCACGTTCAACCGCGCCTCCCTCGCCGTCGGCGCAGACGTAGAGCGCGCGCGCTCGTGGCTGCGATGAGACAACCTCTGAGAGCTCCGTGCCGACGAAGTGAAGGGCCGCCGCATCTCCCGCACCATATCCGGGGAGCATCCCGTCGGCGACAGCGGTCATGAACGCGGATCTACGACCGGCCTCGTCCTCGTAGTGGACGGCGTTGCTCCACGGGAGGAACCCGAGCCCCACGATCTGACGCGCTGGGCCCTCGTGAAAGCCACTGAGGGCGTGCGCGAACCAGCACAGCGATCCAGCCGAGCCGCCGCACAGCACCACGCCGGACTGCCACGCTTCTCGGAGCGCCTCGTCAACTCCGTGCGCCCGCCAGGTGCCGAGCAGCGACACGAGGCTGCCTCCGCCGACATAAACGAGATCCTGGCCGAGCAGGTGGGCGCGCGGATCTCCCACGCCGGTCTCGCGGCGAAACAGGGAGATGTGCGAGGGCTCGCAGCGATCGGCAGGGAAGGCACGGTAGAAACGAACCACGTAGTGATCCGCGTCTCCGCTGGCCGTGGGCAGGAAGCAGACGCGGGGACGCTGCACACCGGTCAGCGTGAGCACATGGTCGTCGAGCAGCGTGTTCCCCCACTCGGTCGAGAACCCGCCGCCTCCGAACGCCACGATCTGCGGCGGACGCTCGTGCATGAGCACAACCTAGACCGACGGGAGGGCTCGGTCATTGGCCCCGTGTCCAAACGTGCGGGGGTTTCCGGCGCCCAAGCGGATAGGGTCGCATTCCATGGCCCAAGCGCGTCCCCTCCGGCAGATGCTCGCTGCCGGTGCGCTGGAGGTGCTTCGTCCCGGGGAGAGCAAGTTGTCGGGACCGACCCTCGTGCGGTTCGGGCGCGTCGTGCTGACGTTGGTGATCGTGGCCACCAACTGCGTCGGCGTATGCGCGGTGTTGGTGATCGCGAACTTCGTCGTGCCGCTGCCGCACATCGCTGCCACCGGCCACGTGCGCACGGTCAACGCGCTCGTCGCCCTGGGCTATGTAGCGCTTGCGCTGCCACTCGGCGTCGTGCTCGGCACGCGCGGGATGCTGCGCCTGCGCACGTGGCTGCTCGAGGAGCGCCCGGCCACTCTGCGAGAGGCGCGCACGGTCCTCCAGGCACCGCTGCGGCTGTTCGGACTCCAGGTGTCGCTGTGGCTGATCGCGGCTGTGCTGTTCACCGTGCTCGACAGCGCCTACTCGGGAGCGCTGGCGGTGCGAGTCGCGATCATCATCGTGCTCACCGGCGTGGTCACCGCGTCCTGTTCCTACCTGCTGACGGAGCTACTGCTGAGACCCGCGGCAGTGCGCGCGCTACAGCACGGAGCGCCCGGGAGGCTGGCCGTCCCGGGCGTGGCGACGCGCGCCGTGCTGGCCTGGATGCTCGGAACCGGGCTCCCCGTGTTCGGCGTGGTGGCGATTGGAATCCTCGCGCTGGCCGGCGACCAGGAGGCGACACGACAGCAGCTCGGGGTGGCGATGGTCGTGCTGGGCGGCACCGGGATCGCGGTCGGCCTGCTGGCCGTAACCGTCGCCGCGCGGGCCACCGCGGATCCGGTCGAGTCCGTGCGACGGGCACTGGCCGAGGTCCAGCGGGGTCAATTCGACATCCGCGTCGCCGTGTACGACGGCACGCAGATCGGCCAGCTCCAGCTCGGCTTCAACGCGATGGTCGCCGGCCTGGCCGAGCGCGAGCGGATCCGTGATGCCTTCGGCACCTATGTCGATTCAGACGTGGCCGAGCACATCCTGCAGGAGGGCACGAACCTCGCCGGGGAGAAGGTCGAGGTGACCGTGATGTTCATCGACATCCGTGACTTCACATCGTTCGCTGAGAGCACGCCGGCCGAGGACGTGGTGGCGGCAATCAACCATCTGTTCGAGCAGATCGTCCCGATCATCCACGACCACGGCGGCCGCGTCGACAAGTTCGTCGGCGACGGACTGTTGGCCGTGTTCGGCGCCCCTCGGCGCCAGGACGACCACGCCGACCAGGGGCTCGGCACGGCGCTGCAGATCGTGCGCGACCTCGATTCCCCCCAGGAACTGAGCATCGGCATCGGCCTCAACTCCGGGCCGGTGATCGCCGGCAACGTGGGCGGGGCGGGCCGCCTCGAGTTCAGCGTGATCGGCGATCCGGTCAATGTCGCCGCCCGGGTCGAGGCGGCCACCCGGGAGACTGGCGACCAGATCCTGCTCACCGAGCGGACAAAGAAGCTCCTGAACGCCGCCCATCCCGACCTCGAGGAGCGGGTCGATATCGAGCTGAAGGGAAAACGGGAGGCCGTGCGCGTATTCGCGCCCGCGATCGAGTCGGCTGGCCACGACGCGACGGGCGGAACTAGATCGGGCTGACCCGGGCGCCCAAGCCGGTCACACCGGCTGCGGCGTATCCGGCGGGGAGCTCGACGCGTCAGCCATCTCCCGGAACAGACCGGTGACGACGAACACGACCTGCTCGGCGATGTCCACGGTGTTGTCGCCGATCCGCTCGAGGCAGCGCGCGACGAGGATCATGAACATCCCCCACTCGCGCACCTCGAGGTCGTCGCCTATCTCCACCGCGCGCTTGAAGATCACGCGGTTCAGCTGATTGATCTCGGCATCCTGGTGGACCAGGTCCTGGGCCAACTCGACGTTGCGCGTGGCGAACGCCGCCTTGGCCTGGACGACCTGGGAGCGTGCGAGCTGCCCCATTCGTTCGATCGAGTCGAGGATGTCCTTGTCCTTCGGCGCCTCATACCCGGACAGCGGCACGAGCTTGGCGATGTTCACGCATTGGTCGCCCATCCGCTCAACGCAGCGGATCGTGTGCAGCAGCGCGGCGACGATCCGCAGATCGCCGGCGACCGGCGCCTGGCGGGCGAGCAATGAGAGGACGCCCTGGTGAACCTCGAGGTAGCGCCCGTCGATCCGGTCGTCGTCGGCGACGACCATCCCGGCGAGCTCCACGTCCTGATAGCTGATCGACTCGAGCGAGCGATCGAGCTGGCCGATGACCAGATCGAGGCCGCCGAGGGCCTGGCGCTCGAGCTCCCTCAGGCTCTCGCGAAACTGATGCCGTGTCTCCTGCATGAGCTCACCCGAACTTTCCGGTCACGTAGCGCTCGGTGCGGTCATCGCGAGGCGTCGTGAAGATCGTGTTGGTCGGTGCGTGCTCCACCAGCTCGCCGCTCAGCATGAACGCCGTCGTGTTCGCCACGCGAGCCGCCTGCTGCATGTTATGGGTGACGATGACGATCGTGTAGCGGTCCTTCAGCTCGTCGATCAGCTCCTCGATCTTGAGCGTGGCGACGGGATCGAGCGCCGAGCACGGCTCATCCATCAGGATCACCTCGGGCTCGACGGCGATCGTTCGGGCGATGCACAGACGCTGCTGCTG
>CAXMLR010000224.1:0-9531 GCA_964194275.1 uncultured Solirubrobacterales bacterium | reverse complement strand
CCCGCCGCAGCCGGAAGGCTAAGCCGACCGCCGAGGCCAGCGCGATCAGGGAAACCGCTCCCGCCGCCATCGCGACGATTCCCGGGGTGCTGGTCAGGTCGTTCACCCGGTAAGAATAGGCAGATCGCGGTCAGCGCCGCTGCCGGTTGCCGCGCGTCTGCTACTGGAAGGTGACCGGGAACGACATCGTGTTGTTGGTGGTGTTCTTCTCCCCGGGCACGGGCTGCACCGTCGCGGTCACGGTGTAGCTGCCGGCGGCAGGGGCGGTGCTCAGCGGGACGTCACAGGTCGTTGACTGCCCGGCTGTCGTCTGCGAAACGGTGGTCTGCCCGCTGGCGCTCGTGCCGCTGACCGTCACCTTGCAGGTGATGTTGTGCTCGGTGTTGTGGCCAGTATTGGTGAAGCTCAACGTGAACTTCGGCGGTGGATTGGCGGTCAGCGTGTTGGTGGAGCCGGTCTGGAGCGTCGTGCCGGCGACGCTGACCGAGTCAAGCGAATGGCCGTGGAGCCCCGGGGTGGGCTTACCAGCGGGCGCGGCGCCCTGGGACCCGAGCTTGCCGACGATGAACTGCGGAGTCAGCCACTGGAGGTCTGGTAGGAACTGGCCCCCTTCGATCTGCACGCCGTTGGTCCCGCCGACGCTGATTGCGGCAGCGTTGAGCGCACCGGCGATCAGTGGGGTGGTGTAGCCCTTGTAGACCACGTCGGAGGCGTAGAAGCGCGCCATGTTGCTGGCGATCGCGTTGATCGCGTCCTTGCTCGTGGAGGTGCCGAGCGCCGGCTGGATCTCGGTGGCGATGTTGCCGATGCCGTCGAGACGCATGTGCATCGTGAGCAGCAGGTTCTGGTCAGCGGGCCGCATCTCGTCGGGAACGCTCAGTCCCTGAGCACGGGTGAGGTCGCTCTGGGCTCGCACCCGCGTCTGATTGATTTGATTCTGGAGGGCCTGGCCGTTGCCGCCGGCGCCGGTTGACAGCTCCTTGAACAATTGATCGCCGGTCTGGTTGGACTGCTGGATCAGCGATGAAACGCCATTGGCGTAGTCCTTCAACGCGCTGTTACGGGCGCTGACCTGGCAGCTATGAACGCCCAGGACGATCAGGATCAGGACGATCAGGATCGCCACCGCCGCGATCAGGCGGCGAACCTGGATGGACTGCTGGTCACTCGGCGGGCGGCGACCGCTCCCTGTAGGACGTCGACTACGCGGGGAGGTACGCGGCGCTGCGGGCGGCTCGTCGGCCTCGTCGAAGAACGACAACCGTTTCTCGCTCCTTGCGGGGATCGGAAAAGCCAAGTATGACCGCCGCAACGGCCGGAAAGGCAAGTTCGCCAGCGGGCTTGCAGGCTCACGCCCACCGCGCAGGGCCCTTGCGGACCCCGAGACTCCGGTTTTCCAGGGCGGGACCTCGGCGGTGGCGAGGAGCACGCGGCCCGGCCACGCCAGGTGACGCAGGGACCTGGCCCTCGGTGTGGAAAGGCGCTCAATGAGCGCGAGCCAGTTGCCGACGGCGCGCCGCTTGGCGACCGCCGAGACCGGGAGCGACCCGGCCGAGCGCGACCGCGCGCCGCGCTCAGGCCAGCAATCGCCATTGGTGCTCGAGCGCTACCGTCTGCTCCGTCGCCTCGGAGCGGGCGCGTTCGGCACGGTCTGGATGGGCCACGACGAGCGCCTTGACCGTGAGGTGGCGGTCAAGATCGTTCCCCGGGAGCGGATCGTCGGCGGTCGCTTTGAACGGGAGGCCCGGGCCGCGGCCCGACTCGCCCACCCGGGAATCGTCACGCTCTACGAGGCGGCGGTCGACGACGAAGGCGCCTATCTCGTCTCAGAGCTTGTGCGTGGCTCCACGCTGCACCAACTGCTCGACGAGGGGCGCTTGTCGGACCGGGACATCCTTGCGATCGCGATCTCACTCTGCGATGCCCTCACCCATGCCCATGGGCATGGCGTCGTTCACCGAGACGTCAAGCCTTCGAACGTGCTCGTGCCCGAGCGCCCAAGCAGTCGCGCCCATCCGGCGAAGCTCACGGACTTCGGCGTGGCGCGGGTGATCGGAGGCGACTCGCTGACCCGCACCGGGGACGTGATCGGGACGGCTGCCTATATGGCCCCCGAGCAGGCCGAGGGGCGCGCAGCGGGGCCGCCAGCCGACCTGTATGCGCTGGCGCTGGTCGCCTACGAGGCGCTGACGGGTGTCAATCCGGTGCGAACCGGCACTGCCGCCGTGAGCGCGCGCCGCCTCGGCGCGCACCTGCCTCCGCTGCGCCGCCAGCGCCGAGACCTGCCGCGGGACTTGGGAAGAGGCATCGACCTGGCGCTGCGCCCGCGGCCTAGCGAACGGGGCACGCTGGAGGAGCTGCGGGCGGCCCTGGTGGTCTCGATGGATCAGGTGGAGGACACGCCGGGGGTGGTCAGCGGTCGCTGGCCCGGCGCTCCGGGTGCTCAAACCGCTTCCGAGCGCATCGACCCGGCCTTCCTCAGCCCCGAGTCCCCTCGCGAACCGCCTCCACTGCGATTCTCAGGTCCCGTCGCGGCCGAGGAGCTGCCCGCCGAGTCGCCGGTATCCCGGGATTGGCCCTCACGCGGCCTTGGGGCCGCGGCTGCAGCCCTCACCGCCGGCTGGCTGGCTGCGCATCTGCTCGCCCGCTCACCCGTTCCTTCCGCTGCCGTGGGGTTGCTGGCGGCGGTCCTGGTGCTGGTCCTGCCGCGGATCGGATGGCTCACTGTGACCGGCGCGCTGGTGGCGACCGCATTGACCCAGGGGCGTCCGGGAGCGGCTCTGATGTTGACGATCGCCGCGGTGATCCCGGTTGCGCTGCTTCCAGGTCGCGGCACCGCGTGGGCGCTGGCTGCGGGGGCGCCGGCGCTCGGGCTAGCGGGGCTGGCCGGAGCGTGGCCGGCGCTCGCGGGGCACGCCCGGGGTAATGCGTGGCGCCGCGCAGCACTCGCACTCACCGGCTGGGTGTGGCTGGCGCTGGCCGCGCCGCTGACGACGAGCGACCTCTACGCCCGACGTCCCCCCGGGACACCCGCTCCCGACGTCTGGGCCGGTTCGCTCACCGTGACCGGGCACGACGTGCTGGGTCCGATCCTCAGCTCAGGCATTCTGGCCGGAGGCCTCGTCTGGGCCGCTGCCGCGGCGGCCCTGCCTTGGCTCGTGCGGGGCCGCTCGCTGGCCCCAAAGGTCGTGATCGTGTCTGCCTGGTCGGCGGTCCTGCTCAGCGCAACCGAAGCCGTGATCGCTGCCGTCCACCGATCCGGACGCCCTCAGATTCCCAGCACGGCGATCCTGGGTGCAATCGTGTCCGCCGTCGTGGCACTCTCCCCGAGCCTGCTCGCCGCGCTGCGCGCCGCACATCCCCCGGTGGGTGCTCGGCCCGAACTTCCGTAGCATGAGACCGCCGTCCAGGCCTATCCATGAGCGTCCTCAGAAGCATCGAGAGCAAGATTGCCGGCCTCGTCGAAGGCACGTTCAGCCGTGCCTTCCGATCGGAGGTGCGCCCGGTCGAGATCGCTCGCAAGCTGGCCCGGGAGATGGAAGAACACAAATCCTTCTCGGTCTCCCGGACCTACGTGCCCAATGAGTACCGGGTGTTCCTCTCGGCCCGCGATCGGGAGCGCTTCGCTACCTACGAGGAGGCACTGACCTCGGAACTGGCGGGGTACCTGCTCGAGCATGCGCGCCGGGAGCGCCTCGCGCTCCTATCCCGGCCGGTGATCGAGTTCGAGACCGACGACCGGCTGGGCCTCGGCGAGTTCGGGATCCAGACGCGGGTGGTTCAGCCCGAGCAGGAGCACGAACCAGAGCAGCCGGTCCACGCCGAGGAGGAGTCCGGCCGGACGATGATCTACAGCACGGCGGGTCGGGTCGCCGAACCGCTCGAGGAACGGGCTCGCGCCCGGCAACAGAACGCGCTGCTGGTGCTCGACGGCAAGCGGATGACAGTCGGCCCCACCGGGCTCACAATCGGTCGTAGCCGCCAGTGCGAGGTGGTGCTCGATGATCCCAACGTGTCTCGCCAGCACGCCGAGATACGCCCCCGCGGCGGGTCATGGGTGCTTACCGACCTCGGGTCGACCAATGGCTCGAGCATCAACGGCAGGCGGATCAATGGCCCTGAGGTGGTCAAGCCAGGGGATGAGATCGAGATCGGGACGTCGCTGATGCAGTTCGAGTTGGAGTAGATCCCGTGCTGCTCGAACCGGTCTCCGTCGGGCTGAAGTTCGGCTTTCTCGCCGTTCTCTATCTGTTTCTGCTGTGGGTCGCACGGAGCGTGCTCAAGGACCTCCGGCGCGCCACCGGCGAACCTGGTCATTCTGAGCGGATCGGCGCCACTGATGCCACCGGCATGTACTCGGCGGCGGACGGGCTGCCGGCGATCGCCGACGACGAGTTCGAACCTCGGTTGCTCGTCGAGCGGGCCACCGGTCATGAGTCCGGGATTGCCTACGACCTATCCGCAGGCGCTACCCTCGGCCGCGGAGATGTCGAGATCAGGCTCGACGATCCGTTCGCATCCTCGCGTCACGCGCACATATCGCGGGAAGGGCATGTCGTCGTGATCGAGGACCTCGGATCGACGAACGGCACGTATCTGAACGAAGAGCCGCTCACCGGGCCGCAGCCGCTGCATCCTGGAGACCGCATCCGGATCGGCGATTGCGAATTCTCCTACCTGCAATGAAGATGCTGCGCGCGGCGGAAACTGTCAGGCGGACCGACACCGGACGTCAACGGAGGGGGAACGAGGACTCCTCGTTTGCGCGGCCGCCGGTGTTCGTCGTGGCGGATGGCATGGGTGGTGCCCAAGCGGGAGAGGTCGCCTCGCAGATTGCCGTGGAAGCGTTCGAGCAGGGGCTGCCGAGCAACGGCACGCCCGAGCAGCGTCTGGCTCACCTGGTCAAGGAGGCTAATCGCCGGATTCACGAGCTCTCCCGCGTCGAGCACGAGCGCGCCGGCATGGGGACCACCCTGACCGCGGCGTATCTCGACGACCGCCACGTGGCGATCGCCCACGTCGGCGACAGCCGCGCCTACCTGTTTCGCGACGGTGCCCTGAAACGCCTCACGCGTGATCATTCGCTTGTCGGAGAGCTGGTCCGGCAGGGCAAGCTCACCGAGGAACAGGCCGAGGAACATCCGCAACGGTCGATCATCACCCGCGCGCTGGGCCCAGAGCCGACCGTGGAGGTGGATACCTGGACCTATCCTGCCAGCCCGGGGGACGTGCTGCTGCTCTGCAGCGATGGCCTGACGTCGATGATCCCCGAAGAGCGCATCGCCGAGATCTTGGCCAGCGCTCCGTCATTGGCCGCCGCCGGCGACCAGCTGATCACCGGCGCCAACGAGGCCGGGGGGCGGGACAACATCACCGTCGTCCTGTTCCGGCTCGAGGAGGTCGGTGAGCACGGGATCGTCGATCAGCCGACGACGATCTCGACGAAGGCAGCGGGTGCCGTGGCGGACGCCGCGACCGAGGCTCCCGTGGCCCCCGCGCCCGCCCCCCCGCGCTCGGCCAAGAGCCCGCCCACCTCGGTCGCCCCCACCACCGTTCCGCCTGCCCGGCCGGAGCCTCGGCCGTCCCGCCGACCCACCGAGCCGCGTCGGGGGCGGCGCTACGCGAAGCCGCTGGCCGCGATCCTGGCGGTGGCGATCGTGCTGTTTCTGGTGCTGGGCGGCGGCTATCTGGCCAGCCGGCAGCTGTACTTCCTCGGCACGAACAACCAGGGGATCGTCACCGTCTACCGGGGGCTGCCCTACGACCTGCCCGCCGGGGTCCACCTCTACGAAACGTTCTACGTCTCTGGCGTTGCGGCTTCCGAGGTCCCCGCCGACCGACGGAGCACGCTGGTCAACCACCACCTCCGCTCGCAGAACGACGCGTCCAGCCTGGTGCGGAGCATCGAGCTCGGCCAACTGAGCAAATGAGCGCTCGCAACCGGGAATTGTTCGGGCTGATCCCAGCCTCGCTGCTGGTGACCGCCGGTTTTGCCGGCGTGTTCATCCAGCGATCGAATGCGCTCTCAAACGTCTCGCTGACCTACGGCGTCATCTTCCTCGGGCTGTGCGTCGCCGGTCATGTCGTGATTCGGATGACGCTCCCGCATGCCGACCCGTACATGTTCCCGCTGGTCGCATTGCTGGCCAGCTTCGGCATCGTGATGATCTACCGGATCGACCCGACGCTGGCGCGCCAGCAGGCGCAGTGGTTCGTGCTGGGATTGGCGCTGTTCGCAGCGACGATCATCGGTTTCCGGGACTACCGCAAGCTCGAGCGTTATCGCTACGTGATCGTGTTCAGCTCGCTGGTGCTGTTGGTGCTTCCGCGGCTACCCGGGATCGGGTACCAGGCCAACGGCGCCTACCTCGGCGTGCGCATCCCCGGCTTGTTCGTGTTCCAGCCGGCCGAGTTCGCAAAGATCGGCCTGGTCATCTTCCTGGCCAGCTACTTGCGCGACACACGCCAAGTAATGGTGATGGGCGCCCGGAGGATCCTCGGTGTGACGATTCCGCCGGTCAAGTACTTCGGGCCGGTCGTGGTGATCTGGGGCATCGCGATGCTGATCATGTTCCTGCTCCACGACATCGGCTCCTCGCTGATGTTCTACGGCGGCCTGCTCGCGGTGCTCTATGTCGCGACCGGTCGCCTGTCGTTCGTGACCGTGGGGATGATCGCCTTCGCGATCGGTGCGTGGTACATCGGCACGCATGTCCCTCACGTTCACGATCGGGTGGAGGCCTGGCTACATCCGCTCTCGCCGAAGCTCTACAACCAGGTGGGCGGCTCCTACCAGGTCGCGAACTCGCTGTTCGCCCAGGCGGCGGGAGGGTTCTTCGGCCAGGGGTTCGGGCAGGCGACGCTGACGATTCCGGGCTTTACCACGCCGCATTACCTGCTGCCCGCTCCTCAAACGGACATGATCTACGCGGTGATCACCGACGAGCTCGGGCTGTTCGGAGGCGCCGCCGTGATCCTCACCTATCTGCTGTTCGTGGCCAGGGGATTCAAGACTGCGCTGATGGCCCGTGATTCGTTCTCGACCCTGCTGGCCGTCGGCCTCGCCTCGGTCTTTGCGCTGCAGGTGTTTGTGATCGTCGGCGGTGTCACCCGGGTGATCCCCCTGACCGGAGTGACCCTGCCGTTCATCTCCTACGGGGGGTCGTCGATCATCGCCAACTTCGTGCTGCTGGCGCTGCTGCTGCTGATCTCCGATCGCTCACGGAGGCCGCTGCGATGAGGAATCCGATCATCCGGCTGTTCGGGCTGATCATTCTCCTGTTCGCGCTGCTGGTCGGCTGGACCTCGCGATGGACGGTGCTCGACGCGAGCTCGCTCAACAACAACACCCTGAACAAGCGGACACTGATCGATGAGCTGCGGATCAGGCGGGGGCGCATCCTCGCCTCCGACGGCTCTGTTCTGGCGAAGTCCGTCCCACAACCCGGCGGTATCTGGAGCCGGACGTATCCGACGGGCTCGCTGTTCGCGCAGCCGGTCGGGTACTCGATCGCCGCACAGGGCAGTGCGGCGGGGCTCGAGCGCTCCCGAGGCGACGCGCTGCGGGGTCTCCAGACCGGTCTCAGCTCGATCTTTGGGCAGCTCAGCTCGCACCGGGTGGGTGACGACGTCTACACCACGCTCGATCCGAAGGCCCAGCGCATCGCCCTCCAGCAGCTCGCCGGGCGGGCCGGCTCGGTTGTCGCGCTCGATCCACGCACCGGAGCGATCAAGGTGATGGTGTCGATCCCCGGTTACGACGACAACCATCCGCTCGCGAACGGGCCGAACATCACCCAGTTGAACCGAGCGACCCAGTCCGCGTATCCGCCCGGCTCGACATTCAAGGTGCTGACGGCATCGGCCGCGATCGACAGCGGCCAGTACACCCCGAGCTCCGTCGTCGACGGCAAGTCCCCGGTCACGATCTCCGGTGTTCCGCTCAACAACGACAACAACCAGAGCTTCGGGCCGATCGACCTGACCACTGCGCTCACGTTCTCGGTCAACACGGTGTGGGCCCAGGTGGCCGAGCATCTCGGCCGGGCGACGATGACCGACTACATGAAGCGCTTCGGCTTCTATTCCCGGCCGCCGATCGACTTACCCCCGGGGGAGCTGAATCCCAGCCGTCCGTACTCGTTCAAGGGCCGGGCGCTGCCGCCGGGTAGTCCGAACGAGGACATCGGCCGGATCGCGATTGGTCAGGGCGGGCTGCTGGTGACGCCGCTGCAGATGGCCATGGTCGCGGCCGCGGTCGCCAACGGCGGCAAGCTCATGGCCCCGCGTCTCACCGACAGGATCGTCGACCCGGATGGACGCACGGTGCAGACGATCCACCCGAGCGTGATGAGCCAGGTGATGAAGCCCTCGAGCGCGCAGGCGGTGGCGCAGATGATGCAGAAGGTGGTCGACGAGGGCACCGGGACTCCCGCGCAGTTGGGCGGCGGGATCCAGTTCGCGGGGAAGACGGGAACCGCGTCCAAGGGGATTACCGGTTCCAACCTCACCCAGCCGTGGTTCATCGGGTTTGCGCCGCTGCAGAACCCGCGCGTGGCGATTGCCGTCACGATCGAAACCTCCCGGGGCGGCTTCGGCGGCCAGGTGGCCGCGCCGATCGCCAAGGCCGTCGTCCAGACGCTGCTCTCCGAGGGCGGATGAATGGCTGACCTGATGCTGGGCGCCCTGATCGACGATCGCTACAAGGTGCTCTCACGACTCGGCGCCGGCGGGATGGCCGACGTGTTCCTGGCCGAGGATCAGCAGCTTGGCCGCAACGTGGCACTCAAGCTCCTGCATCGCCGGTTCGCTGAGGATCCGGACTTCGTCGAGCGCTTCAGAAGGGAGGCACAGGCCGCCGCCGGCCTACAGCATCCCAATGTGGTCAGCGTCTACGACCGCGGCTCCTACGACGGCACCTACTACATCGCGATGGAATTTCTACCGGGACGGACGCTCAAGCAGCTGATCCGCCAGGACGCGCCGCTGGATCCGGTGCGGGCGATCGACATCACGATCCAGATCCTCAAGGCCGCGCGCTTCGCCCATCGGCGCGGCGTGATCCACCGGGATTTGAAGCCGCACAACGTGATCATCGACGACGCCGACCAAGCCAAGGTCACCGACTTCGGGATCGCGCGCGCCGGGGCTTCGGACATGACCGAGACGGGTTCGATCATGGGGACGGCGCAGTACCTCTCGCCCGAGCAGGCCCAGGGCCACGCGGTCAGCCCGGGGTCCGACCTGTACGCGGTCGGCGTCGTGCTCTACGAGCTCCTGACCGGCCGCGTCCCCTTCGATGCCGAGGCGGCCGTGACGATCGCCATCAAGCACGTCTCGGAGGCGCCGGGGCCGCCAAGCTCGATCAACCCGGCAGTGCCCCCGGAGCTCGAGCAGGTCGTGCTCTGGGCGCTGAACAAGAACCCGGCCGACCGACCGCAGGACGCTGACGCCCTGATCGACGCGCTCGAGGCGGTGAAGGAGGGGATCTTGGCGGCTGCCCGCGGGGAGCGCACGGCCAGCTTCGCCGCG
>CAXMLR010000223.1:0-4873 GCA_964194275.1 uncultured Solirubrobacterales bacterium | reverse complement strand
GATCTTCCTCGACGAGCCGACGACCGGCTTTGATCCCGCCGCCCGGCGCAATGCGTGGGCGGCGATCCGGTCGCTCAAGGAACTCGGCAAGACCGTGCTGCTGACCACCCACTACCTCGACGAAGCCCAGGAACTCGCTGACCGGGTGGCGATCATCAAGGACGGCCGGATCCTGGTCGAGGGCGCACCGACTGAGCTCGGAGCGGGGCCGGGCGACGCCCCGTACATGGTGTCCTACCGCGACGGTCAGGGTGTTCTGGTGCAGCAGCAGACGGACGATCCCACCGTGCTGCTGCACGAGCTGACCGGCGCGGCGTTGGCTCGCCACGAGCGGCTCGAAGGTCTGACGGTGACACGCCCGACGCTCGAGGACGTGTACCTCGAGCTGACCGCAGAGGCAAGCGAGAATGGCTGACGCGCTCGCGCTGGCTTGGCGGCAGTACCGGCTCGAACGGCGGCTGTTCTGGCGCAATCCGAGCGCCGCCTTCTTCAACTTCCTGCTGCCGCTGCTGTTCCTCGCGTTGTTCGGCGCGATCCTGAACGGCAACCAGCACGATCTCAACGTGATCGTTCCGGGCATCGCGGGGATGAGCGTGATGTCGACGACCTTCAGCGCCCTGGCCTTCAACATGACCTTTCTGCGTGAGCAGGGCGTGCTCAAGCGGATCCGCGGCACGCCGATGCCGGGGATCTCGTATCTGCTCGGGATCGCCGGAAACGCAATCACCAACACCGCCCTGCAGATCCTGATCATCACGGTGGCGGGGCGGATCTTCTTCGGTACCGGCTGGCCGAAGGACTGGGCGGAGCTGATCGTGTTCGTCGCGGCCGGCGTGATCTGCTTTGCCTCCCTCGGCGTCGCGTTCTCGCACGCCATCCCCAACTTCGACTCCGCGCCCGCTTATGTGAACGCCGTCTTCCTGCCCGTGATCTTCGTCTCCGGCGTGTTCTTCGACTCGGCCAGGGCTCCGGGCTTTCTCAAGGGCATCGCCCAGGCCCTGCCGCTCAAGCACCTGATCGAAGGCCTCTCCGGCGCGATGGTCAAGGGGACCTCGCTCGGCACCAACATCAGTGCGCTCGGGGTGATCGGCGCCTGGGCGGTGCTCGGGGTGGCGCTGGCCGTGCGCGGCTTCAGCTGGGAGCAGCGGCGCAGCTGAGAGCGGTGGGGCGCGTCCGGGGACGTGCGCGCGGGCTGCGCCGTCGCGGTGACCATGAGCGGGGACAAGATCGCGCGTTGCTTCGCGTCCGGACACGAAGCCTCCCCCGATGCGAGCAACGGACAGATCTGAGACGATCACGCGTACCAGGTGCGGCCGGGACGGGGCGCACCAGAACACCGGGGAGGGGTTTCATGTCTCAGCAAGTGGAGTTCGGCCGAGGCGCTATCGCCAAGGTCCGGAGCTTTTGGGTCGGGTTCGGACTGACGGTGCTCACGCTCGGGATCTACTACTACGTCTGGTATTACCTGCTCAACGACGAGCTGAAGGACATCGGGATTGCCAAGGACGACCCCAACCTGGCTCAGTCCAGTCCGACGAACTCGGTGATCGCGGTCACCATCGGCGGGCTGATCCTGGTTCCGTCGATCATCTCGGTCTATAACTTCGGCGCCCGGATCAAGCGTGCTCAGCGGCTCGTGGGGATCGATGAGAGCGAAACGATCAACCCGACGCTGGCCATTCTGCTGCTGTTCCCCGGCGCCGTGCTGGTGATACCGGCCCTTGCGCACTACTGGTACGTGACCAAGCACCAGAACGCAGCAGTCCAGGCCGCGTCCGGTCTGGCCCCCAGCGGGGAAGTGGTGGCGCCATTGTCGACGGCGGGGATTTAGCCGGGGGCTCAAGCCTCAGACAGCGAAGCCCGGCGGCACCGTTCCCCGTATCTCTACCGACACAGCGCCCAGGGGTGAGCGCTCCCACTCCTCCTTCAGCCACGAGTACAGGATCACGTCGTGAACCCGGTCGCCGTGCCGATGCCAGCGGCGCAGTACGCCCTCGCGGGCCAAGCCGAGCTTGCCGAGCGCCGCCTGCGAGCGCGGGTTGTCCACGTCGGCATAGGCGCCGAGGCGCTCGAGCCCCAACCGCTCGAAGGCCAGCCAGGCGATCAGGGACTTGGAGGCCTCGTTGGCGCCGCTGCCCCAGTGCCCACGGCCGAGCCACGTCCCCACGACGGCGCGTCGGTCACGCAAGTTGAATTCCGACAGGCCGGTCACGCCGAGCGGCCCGGACGGGCCGACGATCAGAAACTCGAGTCGCTCACCGCGCTCGCGCTGGCCGGCCAGCCGCGCGATGTAGGCCGTTGGCTCCTCCAAGGAGCGGTAGGGGCCCCAGGAGAAGTACCGGGTCACCTCGGGATCGGAGCCCAGCTCGAACAACGCCGGCGCGTCGGCCCCGGTGGGGTAGCGCAAGCTCAGCCCGGGGGTGCTCAGTTCCACGGCGGCGATGCTATCCACGGACCGTGTTCGTCGCCGGCGAGCGGTAGGCTCGCCGCTCGATGAAACAGCTTGCCGACGACGTCTACTCCTCGACGGGTTCCCGCCGTATGCGATCAACGTGTACGTGATCGGTGATGTGCTGGTCGACGCGGCGACCCGCCACGCAGCGTCGCGGATCCTGCGCCAGGTACGCGGAAGGGGCCTCACCACCCATGTCCTGACCCACGCTCACCCAGACCACCAGGGAGCCAGCCACGCAGTCTGCGAGGCGTTGGGACTTCCCCTGTGGTGCGGCGACGCGGATGCCGCGGCGGTCGAGGACGGCAAGATCATGGAGCGCCAGCCGAAGCATCCGCTCAACGTGCTGATCGGCCTCACATTTCCCGGACCGCCGCATCCGGTCGCGCGGCGCCTGCACGAGGGCGACCAGGTCGCCGGCTTCGAGGTCCTCGACACGCCTGGTCATTCCGCCGGTCACATCTCGCTGTGGCGGCCGGGGGACCGGACGCTCATCACCGGCGACGTGTTCACCAACATCGACACGCTCACGGGAATCCCGGGTTTACACGAGCCGAAGCCGTTCTTCACTCCGGATCCGAGCAGGAATCGACAGTCGATGCGGCGCCTGGCGGCCCTCGAGCCGGAGCTCGTTCTGTTCGGCCACGGCCGCCCGCTGCGGGACTCCGCGAAGCTCCGCGAGTTCGCCGCGACGTTGCCACGCAGCTGACGATCCGGCGCCTGGCATCCTTTGCCTATGTCGACCGGCCCCCGCTCGTGGCACGCGAGCCATTCGTTCTCCCACCTCCAGTTCCCTCCGCAGCGCCTGGCCGCTCAGCGCGGCGCCACCGTCTCGGTCTGCCTGCCCGCACGCAACGAAGCCGCCACCATCGGTCCGATCCTGGAGCAGCTCGCGCCGCTAGTCGAACTCGGCGTGGTCGATCAGATCGTCGTGGTCGATCACTCGACCGATGGGACGAGCGAGATCGCACGGGCGCACGGCGCCGAGGTGTACGACCAGGAGCTGCTGATGCCGGAGTTAGGTCCGGTGCTGGGCAAAGGGGACGCGATGTGGCGGGCCCTGCGGGTCCTACGCGGCGAGATCGTCTGCTTTCTCGACGCCGACTCCGAGCAATTCGGGGCCCACTTCGTCTGCGGACTGCTCGGCCCGTTACTCTGCGAGCCGCGGATCGGCTTCGTCAAGGGCTTCTACCGTCGCCCCTTCCGGATCGGCGAGCTCACCCTCCGCGACGGCGGCGGCCGCGTCACTGAGCTCACCGCCCGGCCGCTGCTGAACATGTTCTATCCGGACCTGGCGGCGGTGGCCCAGCCGTTGGCCGGCGAGATCGCCGCCCGGCGGGACGTTCTGGCCCGCCTGCCCTTCGTGACCGGGTACGGCGTGGACATCGCGCTGCTGCTCGATGCGTACGCCCTGATCGGCCTCGAGGGGATCGCCCAGGTTGACCTCGACGTCCGTCAGAACGCTCACCAGCCTCTACAGGACCTAGGTCCGATGGCGTTTGCCGTACTACAGGCCGTCAGCGTCCGCCTGCGGCGCGAAGGCCGCCTGTCCGGCGCTTTGCCCTCGACGCTGCTGGCCGCAGACGAGGATGGCCTGACCGCGGTCGAGAACGAGCAGGTCGAACGACCGCCGCTGGCAGACCTGCTTGCGGCAGCCTGAAAGCTGGTGAACTGCCGCCATGCGATCCATCCGTCCCAGTTGCCCGGCGGTGATCGTTGCGCTGATGCTCGGGGTCTGCGGCTGCGGCGCCGCCTCGGCCTCCCGTTCCACCAGCGCTACGACGCCAGCCGGCGGCAATGCACTCGGTCTCCAGGCCCACCCCCAGGCGGTGGAACCGACCGTGGGGGCCGCCCCGATTGCCGCCGGGGGGACCGATCCGGTCGGCGACCCGAACGCCCATGCTGTGTCCCTGGCCGAGGTCAAGCGCGAGCTGAAGATCGTCCAGGAGCTGAATTCGCTGGGCGCGGGCCAGGGCTTCGTGTTCCCGGTCCTACCGCAATCGGTCGTCGCTCCTCCCAGCACGTGGTCGCCCGATCAGGGCGTCGACATCTCAACCAGGGGCGCAGCATGCGGTGCCGGCGCCGTCCTGGTGGCCGTCACCAACGGAGTGATCGTCCAGGAGGGCATCTCGGGCTTTGGACGCTCCGCCCCGGTGCTCAGGGTGTCCGGGGGCCCGCTCAACGGGCGCTTCATCTACTACGGCCACGCCGCCCCGGCGCTGGTTCCGATCGGCACGGTCGTCCGTGCCGGCGAGCCGATCGCCGAGATCGGCTGCGGGGTCGTCGGGCTCTCGACCGGGCCGCATCTGGAGATCGGGATCAGCGCGGTCAACGGCCCCACCTGCTGCCCCGGGAACGGACAGACGGCACCGGCGATGCTGAACCTGCTGCAGCGGCTCTATACCTGTCTCTTATACACAT
>CAXMLR010000222.1:0-3158 GCA_964194275.1 uncultured Solirubrobacterales bacterium | reverse complement strand
GAGACAGGTTGTAGACCACGTCGAGGATCACCGCGAGGCCAGCCGCGTGAGCGGCCCCGACCAGCCTTGAGAAACCGTCCGGACCGCCATAGGAGGACTGCGCCGCCGACAGGTAGACGCCGTCGTAGCCCCACCCCCGGCGGCCCGGGAACTCGGCCACGGGCATGAGCTCGATCGCGCCCACGCCGAGGTCGGCGAGCTCGGCCAGGTGGGGAATTGCACCCTCGAACGTGCCCTCGACGCTGAACGTGCCGATGTGCAGCTCGTAGATCACGAGTTCCGCCAACCTGGGGATGGTTGGCTGGCCAGCCAGGCCCGCAAGGGGTGGGCGCGACAGCACCCGCGAGGGCCCCCGCAACCCCTCCGGCTGCCAGCGCGAACATGGATCGGGCCAGCGCTCGCCGTCGAGCGAGAACCAATAGTCCTCGCCCGCCGAAGCGCAAGCAACCCCCTCATAGACCCCGAACCCAGCCTCCTCCAGCGCCACCTCGGAACCTCCCAGCACCAGTGACACACCGCCGGCTCGGGGCGCCCACACCCGGAAGTCGGTCCGTCCGTCGGATCGTGGACGCGCCCCCAGGGCCCGCTCCCACGGATATGCGGCGCTCACTCTGGCACTAGCCAGACTGAGGCGAGCGGCGGCAGCGTGATCTCGGCGGACACGGGTTGCCCGTGCCACGGGATCGGCTCCGCCTCGACCGCGCCGAGGTTACCCACGTCGCTGCCACCGTAGAACGTCGAGTCGGTGTTCAGCGCCTCGCGCCAGCGCCCCGATCGCGGCAGCCCGAGGCGATACCCGGTGCGCGGCGTCGGAGACAGATTCGCGACGAACACGACCACCCGCTCGCCGCCGCGGGACTGCCGCGCGAACGCGACCACATTGCGGTCGGCGTCATTGGGCTCGATCCACCAGAACCCGGCCGGATCGGAGTCGACCTCCCACAAGGCCGGCTCGTCGCGGTAGAGCCGGTTGAGGTCGCGCACCAGCGACTGGATGCCCGCATGCTCAGGGCGCTCGAGCAGATGCCAGTCGAGCGAGCGCTCGTGACTCCACTCCTGCTCCTGGGCGAGCTCACCGCCCATGAACAGCAGCTTCTTTCCAGGATGGGCCCACATGTATGCGTACAGACAGCGGAGGTTGGCCAGCTTCTGCCAGCGGTCCCCGGGCATCTTGTTCAGCAGCGAACCCTTGCCGTGGACGACCTCGTCATGAGACAGCGGCAGGATGAAGTTCTCGCTGAACGCGTACATCAGGCTGAACGTCAGTTCGTGATGGTGGTAGCGGCGGTAGATCGGATCCTGCTGGAAGTAGCTCAGGGTGTCGTGCATCCAACCCATGTTCCACTTGAAGCCGAACCCCAGCCCGCCGAGGTAGGTCGGGTGAGAGACGCCTGGCCAGGCCGTCGATTCCTCGGCCGAGGACACGATCCCGGGCTCGCATCCGTAGAGCACCTCGTTGAGCTCCTTCAGGAACGTCACCGCATCCAGGTCCTCGCGCCCGCCGAACTCATTCGGGACCCACTCGCCCTCACGCCGCGAGTAGTCGAGGTACAGCATCGAAGCCACGGCGTCCACCCGGATGCCGTCGATGTGGTACTCGCGCAGCCAGAACAGCGCGCTGGCGATGAGGAAGTTGCGCACCTCGTGGCGGCCGAAGTTGAATACCAGCGTGCCCCAGTCGGGATGGGCGCCGCGGCGCGGATCGGCGTGTTCGTAGAGGGCCGTGCCGTCGAAACGGGCCAACGCGAAGTCGTCCCGCGGGAAATGAGCCGGGACCCAGTCGAGGATCACGCCGACGCCGTGGCCGTGCAGGCGGTCGACGAACTCCCGCAGGTCATCGGGCGATCCGTGGCGCGGCGTGGGGGCGAAGTAACCCGTGACCTGGTAGCCCCACGAGCCACTGAACGGATGGGCCATCACCGGCAGCAGCTCGATGTGGGTGAAGCCCATGTCCTTGGCGTAGTCGGCGAGCTCGTCGGCCAGCTCGAGATACGAGAGGGAGCGGTTGCCGTCGAGCGTGTTCAGCCGCCACGAACCGAGGTGAACCTCGTAGATCGACATCGGAGCGGACAACGGCTGCTGCTCGGCGCGCTCAGCCAGCCACGCGCTGTCCTTCCACCGGTGGGTCGCGTGCCCAACGACCGAAGCGGTCTGCGGTGGAAGCTCGCTCTCCTGGGCGTAGGGATCGGCTTTCAGCTTGAGCTCGCCGTCGGCGCCGAGGATCTCGTACTTGTAGCGGGTACCTGGCGCTACCTCAGGCAGGAACAGCTCCCAGATCCCCGTGGATCCGAGCACGCGCATCGCATGCAGGCGACCGTCCCATGAGTTGAAGTCGCCGACTACGCTCACCGCGCGCGCCGCTGGGGCCCAGACCGCGAAGGCGGTGCCGGTGACGGGGGGGTGGATTCCGATTTGCCGCACGTGAGCGCCGAGCTTCTCGTAGATCTCCTCGTGGCGCCCCTCGCCGATGAGATGCAGATCGAGCTCCCCGATCGTCGGCGCGAACGCGTAGGGATCCTCGATCGTGAACGTGCCGGCGCTGCCGTAGTCGATCTGGAGCCGGTAGTGCGGCGGGGGGCCGGCGGCCACGTCGATCGAGCCCTCGAACACTCCTCCGGGATGGATCTGCGCTAGCTCGATCGTCGTCCCGTCGTCGAGCTGGGCGGTGATCGCGCACGCCGCCGGGCGCAGCGTCCGCACGACAACGCCACCGTCGGCGGGGTGGACCCCGAGCACGGCGTGGGGATTTGAATGCTCGCGCCGTACCAGGGCATCGAGCTCGTGTGTGGCGACGGTCATTCGGACTCCAGCAGACGCCTGATGCCGGCCACGGGGATCTGTACCCAGTCGGGGCGGTTGTCGAGCTCGTACTGGAGCTCGTAGATCGCCTTCTCCAGTTCGAACACCGACAGCAGGTTCATGATCGCCGCCTCGCCCGCCGGCAACAGGGTCGGATCGACCGTGGCGAGGTAGTGGGTCAAAAACCGCTCCCGCGCTTGGCGCTCGAAATCCTCCGGCGCATCGCGGCCCGGCCGGATCTTGACCGCCGAGGCGACGTAGGCGAACGAGCGCAGCATGCTGGCGATGTCACGGAGCGGTGAGCGCTTGCCGCGGCGCTCATACAGCGGTCGCGCCGGCTCGCCCTCGAAGTCGATGAT
>CAXMLR010000221.1:0-2085 GCA_964194275.1 uncultured Solirubrobacterales bacterium | reverse complement strand
TCGTAGCGCTCGAGGTCGTGCAGGCGCTTGATCCGCAGCGAGATGGTCTGGTAGTTGGTCAGCAACCCCCCCAACCAGCGGTGGTTGACGTAGGGCATGTCGGCCTCGGTGGCGGTGTCACGCACCGCGTCACGTGCCTGCTTCTTGGTTCCGACGAACAGCACGGTTCCGCCACGGCGCGCGATGTCGGCGGCGAAGCGGCGGGCGTTTTCGAGCAGCGCCTCCGTCTGCAGCAGATCGATGATGTAGATGCCGTCCCGCTCTCCGAAGATGAAGCGGCGCATTTTGGGGTTCCAGCGGCGCGTCTGGTGGCCGAAATGAACTCCGGCCTCCAGCAGCTCCCTGATTCCGACTTGAGCCACGGTTCCTGCTCCCTTGTAAATGTGTAAACGACAGATCCGTCAGCCAGTGTTCGCGCACCTCGTCGAAGCTGACGAGGCAGGGGTCGCGATCCGTGCCGACGGGATTGAGGATCGGGTTGAGAAAAAAGTTTACGCGAGATTCCTGAACACGCTACGTTTGCTCCTGCAGCGGGCCGTCACCCTTCCCCTAAATTCGGTGATGTCTCGCTCCGCGGGCCGGACCTCCCTTCCCCTACCTCCGGTGGCTCGGTTCGCAACATGGTCGGCGGGGCGGCTTTGGACGGGCCGTCCCGCCGACGCTTTTACCCGCCGGTGTCCGCGGCAATCAGCGCTGCCGCCAGGTCATCCGGCAGCGGCGAGCTTACGTCGATCGGTGCGTCCTTGACCGGATGGGTGAAGGCGAGGCGAGCGGCGTGGAGGAACTGGCGCTCCAGCCCGAAGCGCGGCAGGCCGCCGTACTGCTGGTCACCGCAGACGGGATGGCCGATGGCAGCCAGGTGAACTCGGATCTGGTGCGTGCGCCCGGTGTCGAGCACCACCTGCAGCAGGGAGGCGTCAGGCAGCGCCCGCAGCATCTCGAAGTGCGTGCGCGCCTCGCGCGAATGCTCGGAATCGATCGACATCAGCGTCCGCTCACGCCGGTCACGGCCGATCGGCGCTTCGATCGTCCCGCTGCGAGCTTGCGGGCGCCCGTCGACGAGCGCGAGGTATTCGCGCCTCAGTAGCCGTCGCGCCAGCAGCTCCTTGAGCGCGCGGTGGACGGGATCGCTCTTGGCCACGACGAGCAACCCGGAGGTGTCTCGGTCAAGCCGGTGCACGATCCCCGCTCGCCAGGGTTCATCGCCGCCGACGCCACGACCGACCAGGGCCTGGGCCAACGTGCCGGTGCGATGACCTTTGGCCGGATGAACGACCACCCCCGCCGGCTTGTCGACGATCATCAGGTGCTCGTCCTCGTAGGCCACCGCGAACGGGACGATTACGTCCAGCTCGGGCTCCGGCAGCAGCTCGTCCCCGCGCACCTCCACCCGCTCGCCGGCCGCAACGGCGTGCCGCTTGGGACGTCGCTGTCCGTCGACGAGCACACGGCCCGCCTCGATCAGGCTTTGGGCGCGGGCCCTGGACCCGAGCGGATGGGCCAGGAACTGATCCAGGCGCGTGCCCTCCGCCTCGGGCGGGACCTCGAGCTGCCTGAGACTCTGTTCAGCGTGCATCGTCACGCCGGCCTTCGAGCACCCACAGCAGCGCCAGCACGCCGAACGTGATCGCCATGTCGGCGACGTTGAACGCGGGCCACAGCGGCAGCTTGATGAAGTCGGTCACCGCGCCACCGGCGACGCGGTCGATCAGGTTTCCGATCGCCCCCCCGATCAGCAGCCCGGTCGGCAGCCACAGCCACGCCCGCTGCGGTCGCAAGTAGAAATACAGCAGCAGGGCGCCCAGGGCGGCCAAGGTGAAGACGAGCACGATCGCCCCCCCGCCCGAGAGGAAACCGAAGGCGACGCCGTGATTGCGGACATGGACCAGCTTGATCCCGAGAAAAACGCTTCGTCCCTCGTTGGCGGCGGTGCTGGTGGCGAGGGTGTGCTTGGTCAGCTGATCGAGGGCGATCACGGCGACCAACACGATCCCCGCGCGAGCGAAGGCGCCCGCTCTCATCCTCGGCGATGCGGTCGCCTGCATGGCCATCGACACGCCTAGAGACTCAGCCGCCGGCGATCAC
>CAXMLR010000220.1:0-2986 GCA_964194275.1 uncultured Solirubrobacterales bacterium | reverse complement strand
GATCGAGGCGATCGCCGCGGTGGCGGGACATCCTGTGCTGACGCGACGCTGCACGGCGCCTGCATCGATCGCAGATGAGCCAACCGATGCCTGGGCGAGCTTGGGCGTGGTTACGGCGCGGTCGCGCAATTGCGTCGTGCCGACGCTGTCGGCCGGGAGCTGCGTGGCCGCCCAGCCGACACCGCCCAAGGCGGCGAACAGGGCAACCAGCGCGACACACATGGACGCCGAAGGACGCCTGCTCAACCACGAAACTCGACTCATGACGAACCTCCCGCTCGAATGGTGTTTCAAACTCTGGCGGCCTCGAGCTGCAGGGGATGCCCCCGCACCTCCGTGCCCTTGACCTGCTCGACAACTCGTTGCGCCTCGTCGGCAGGCACCTCGACGAACGCGAATCGCTCGAGCACCCGCACGTTGCGCACCGACTCTCCGTCCAGGCCGGTGGCGGCGGTGATCGCGTGAATGATGTCAGCGGGCTCGAGCCCGGCCGCCCGCCCGCCCGAGACGATCAGCTTGCGGCCCGGGCCTTCGCCGTTGCGCGAGACGTGCGGCTTGGAGTGGCGTGGAGGCTTGGCCTTGACCGGCGTCGGCGCGACGTGGGCGTCCTTGACCCAGGGTGAGAGCTTCACCCCCGCGTGGCGCTCGATTGCCTCGATGTCTCGTCGCTGCTTGGGCTCATAGAACGTGATCGCCCGGCCGCTGCGCCCCACCCGGCCGGTCCGGCCGACGCGGTGGACGTAGACGTCCGGCGAGATCGGGACGTCGTAGTTGATGACGTGCGAGATCCCGGTGATGTCCAGCCCGCGCGAGGCGACGTCGGTGGCCACCAGCAATGGCAGGCGGCCGTCCTTGAACGAGATCATCACTCCGTCTCGGGAGCCCTGACTCATGTCCCCGTGCAGGGCCTTGACGTTCCAGCCCTTGTCACGCAGCGTCCGGTAGAGGGCGTCGCAGCGGATCTTCGTGCGGACGAACACGATCGCCTGGTCTGGCCGCTCGGCCTCCAGCACCTCGACCAGACGGTCTGGCTTCTCCCGCGGCTGCACCTCGAGCGCGAACTGCTCGACCGTGTCGACCGTCAGCGTGGGGTTCTTGACCTTGACGATCACCGGGTCGTACAGATACTGGTCGGCCAGCCGGCGGATCTCGGCCGGCATCGTGGCGCTGAACAGCGCGGTCTGCCGGCTCGACGGGGTCAGCGCGAGGATCTTCTCGACGTCCTCGAGAAAGCCGAGATCGAGCATCTCGTCGGCTTCGTCGAGCACCACGAAACGGCACGCGTTCAGCATCAGCGAGTGACGTGAGATCAGGTCCTTGACTCGCCCGACGGTGCCGACCACGATGTGGCCTCCGGCGCGCAGCTGTGCCTGCTGGGTGCGGATCGGCGCGCCACCGAACACGGCGACGACGTCGACGCCCTTGGTTTTGCCGTAGGCGCGCAGTGCCTGGGTCACCTGGATGCAGAGCTCGCGCGTCGGCGTCAGCACGAGGCCTTGGACATCGTGCTCTGTCGGATCGACGTACTGCATCATCGGCAAGCCGAAGGCCGCGGTCTTACCCGAGCCGGTCTGGGCCTGACCGATCACGTCGAGCCCCTCCAGCAGCAGCGGGATCGCTTGCTCCTGAATCGGGCTCGGGCTCTCGTAGCCGACGTCCCGGATCGCCTCCAGGAGATCGGGGGCGAGGCCCAGTTCAGCGAAATCGGTCATCTGGTTTTGCACCATAGACGGCTGCCGTCCGAGAACGACAAACGGCCCGCCGAAGCGGGCCGCGTCACACCGACTGCGATCCGGAGCAGGCTAGATTGCCTGAACGTTCGCGGCATTCGGGCCCTTCGGACCCATCTCGGCCTCGTAGGAGACCTTGGTCCCCTCGGCGAGCGAGCGGAAGCCGTTGCCGGAGATCGCTGAGAAGTGCACGAACAAATCCTTTCCCTCATCGTCGGGCGTGATGAACCCGTACCCCTTCTCGTCACTGAACCATTTGACGGTTCCTGTTGCCATGTTCCCTCCCGGGATTTTGTTGTGTGCTGCGAAACGCGGGAGGTGCACTTAGGGCAACCACTACGGACGCGGGCACTGATTGACCGAGCGCCTTGCCCGGCTGACGACGTAAGTCTAGACGGACTATCGGATCCTGTGTGGTGCGCACCGCGGTCAGAGACGGCCGCTGCGCCACCATGACAACTCACGATGTCCTTCGCCGCCCTCCTCCTCGTCGGCTTCGCCTCGCTCGCTGCCTCCTCGCTGCAAGCCGCCACCGGCCTCGGCTTCGCGCTGGTGCTGACGCCGGTTCTGTTCGCCGTGCTCTCGCCGGCGGGGGCGATCATCGCGGTGACCCTGCTCGGGCTGGAGCTGAATCTGTTGGTGTTACTCGCGGAACGGCGCCGGCCGGTCGTGGCCTGGGCGGAGGTCATGCCGATTCTCGCGGCTGCCGTCCCCGGCACTGTCTGCGGAGTGCTGATCCTGCGCGCGCTGGCAAAACCGGTGCTGCAGATCGCCGTCGGCGTGCTGGTGATTGCCGCCGCCGTCCTGCGGGCCCGGATACGCACCACCGCGGAAACCCACGGCGGCGCGCTGCGCCGGCTGGCGCTCGGAGCGCTCACCGGCGCGCTGACGACCTCCTCGGGAGTGAGCGGCCCACCGCTCGCGTTGTGGTTCTCGCGCCGAGGTCTGCGGCCGGCCGAGCTCCGCGACTCCCTCAGCGCGAGCTTTCTGGCCATCGGCGTGATCGGCGGCTTCGCCCTCTTACCGGTGCTCGGCCGAGCCCACCTGCACGCTCCGCTGCTGGTGCTGGGCCTCGCGGGCGTGATCGGGGGTCACGCGCTGGGGCGTCGCGCGTTCGCGGTGCTGGACACGCGCGGCTTTGAGCCGCTGCTGCTGGCCGTGATCCTGATCGCGGGGCTGGCCAGCGTGGTGGCGGGGGCAGTCTCGGCCTGACGCCGAACGTCCCCCGGCTACCGAACGTCCCCCGGCTACCGAAC
>CAXMLR010000219.1:0-2185 GCA_964194275.1 uncultured Solirubrobacterales bacterium | reverse complement strand
CCCGCCAGTCGGGCGTTCCCTGCTACGTCGTGGCCGGCGCCGCCGAGCTCGACTCGTTCGGGCGGCGGATCCTGGATCTGGAGGCCGTATTGGAGGCGGGCAGCCCGGCGGAATGCCAGCGCACGGGACGGCGGCTGGCGGAGCTAATCTTGCCCTGAGCATGGGAAAGGTCTTCACCGAAATCGATCATCAGCTCGCGGGCTGGATCGCCGCGCAGTCGCTGTTCTTCGTCGGCTCCGCCCCGCTCGACGGGGACGGTCACGTCAACGTCTCGCCCAAGGGCCCGATCGACACGCTCCGGGTGCTTGGGCCACACGACGTCGCCTATCTCGACATGGTCGGCAGCGGCGCCGAGACGATCGCCCACGTGCGCGAAAACGGCCGCATCGTGATCATGCTCTGTGCCTTCACCGGACCGCCACGGATCGTGCGCCTACACGGGCGAGGCGAGGTCTCGACGGCGGGGGATCTCGCGTTTGCGGAACTGCTCGCGCGCTGCTCCTTCGCCGAAGGCGCCGTGCCGCAGGCGCGACGGGCGATCGTCAGCGTGAGCATCGACCGGATCGCGGATTCGTGCGGGTACGGGGTACCGCTGATGCGCCACGAACGGACGCGGCCGCACCAAGAGCTCTGGGCCGCCAAGCGGCTCCGGGTCGGCGGTGAGGACGCCCTCGTGGACTACCAGCGCGAGAAGAACGCGCACAGCATCGACGGGCTGCCGGCGCTCGATCGTCTGTAGTCAGACTTTCTGGCTACCGAAGTATCGTTGGTAAGATGACGAGCATGACTTCGGCCCTGCAGACGCACGACGAGACCGGAGGAGCGCTCTCGGACGACCTGTGTTGGCTGCTCTCGCGGGCCAGTCACGCGCTGATGACGGAGTTCACGGCTGCGCTCGAGGGCTTCGAGCTCTCCCCGCGTGGGCATGCGGTGCTGAGCGCTGCGATGAGCGGCGAGCACACTCAAACTGAGCTCGCGCGGACGATCGGTCTCGACAAGACGACGATGGTCGTGACGGTCGACGAGCTGGAGGCTGCCGGCCTCGCCGAGCGGGTGTCCGCGCCGACCGATCGCCGCGCGCGGATGATCAAGGTCACCGCGGCCGGCGAGCACAAGGTGGCGAAGGCCGACGAGATCCTCGACCGGGTTCGTGAGGACGTGCTCGAGGGGCTGCCCGCGGACGAGCGCGAGATCTTCCTGCGCTGCTTGGGCAAACTGGCCGGCGGGCGGCTGTCTGCCCCGGTCCCGTGCGCACATACCGTGCGCCGCCGCGCCTAGGCGGCCTACCGTCAATTCGGTCGCTTCGAGCGCTCCGGTCGTGTGCTCTTGCCGCGGCCATAAGGCGCCGATCGGCGGCCCTAAGGCCTCGTCGAGCTGACTCGGCTGCGTTCTTCCCATGTGCTCAGGTGCCTCGCAGCCCATGCTGACACTGTCCTGAGCAGAGCTTCCGAAGGCAGATCGGTTGGGTGAGGATCGATCTGTTCGGGATGATCTGCTACGGTATCTTCTTGAACACGACCTGGAGAGATGTCTGATGCAGAGTCCGGAGACAAACGTGAAGCAATGGCAAGGCGGGGCCGAGCGACAGCGCTGGGTCGCGCTCGTGGTCCTGTGCGCCGGCTTCCTGATGATCATCCTCGACCAGACGATCGTGAACGTCGCGCTGCCATCGATTCAGACCGATCTGCATTTCTCGCAGTCGAACCTGGCCTGGGTCGTCAACGCCTACTTGATCGCCTTCGGCGGTCTGCTGCTGCTGGTTGGCCGGCTGGGCGACCTGATCGGACGCAAGCAGATCTTCCTCGTCGGATTGACGGTCTTCACCCTCGCCTCCCTGGTCTGCGGCCTCGCCCAGAGCCAGGCGATGCTGATCGGCGCACGTTTCGTCCAGGGCGTCGGCGGCGCGATGACCTCCGCGGTGATCCTCGGAATGATCGTGACGATGTTCCCGAAGCCCGCTGACCGGGCGAAGGCGATCGGCGTCTACAGCTTTGTGGCCTCGGCCGGCGGCGCGCTCGGTCTGCTCCTGGGCGGCGTCATCACCCAGGGAATCAGCTGGCACTGGATCTTCTTCGTCAACCTCCCCATCGGCCTCGCGGCAGGCTTCCTCGCCACCCGCCTGCTGGCGCGTGAGCCTGGGCTCGGTCTGCGCCATGGCGCGGACGTGACCGGCGCGGTGCTGCTC
>CAXMLR010000218.1:0-4483 GCA_964194275.1 uncultured Solirubrobacterales bacterium | reverse complement strand
GCCGCACCGTTTCCGGGATGGCATATACTCAACGTCGGATGAGCAGGGGGCATCGAATCCGGTTAGTGGTCGCCGTCCTGGCGCTGGCGGCGATTGCCTTCGTCGCCGTCTCCACGGCGTCGACGCGTTCGCTTGCGCCCACCGCGCAGGCGGCGTCTGCCTGCGGGGGTGATCCGTCCCCGCGTGCCCCGGCCAACCCGCTCGGACTCGCCCAGAACCCGGGCTCGAATCCGCTGACCGGAGCGCCGTTCTTCATCGACGGGCCACGCCACAGCCCCGCCGCCGGCGCGATCGCGAGCCTGCTCGGATTCGACCCCACCGGCTACGCCGACGCGGACTCCTGGGCAGCGTTCTATCTCGGCGACGTACTGCGCGGCGTGGGCTCCCACCCGTCGCAGACCAACGAGGTCAGGCAGCTCGCGAAGATCGCCTCTCAGCCCGAGGTTCAGCGCTTCAGCGCCTATGCGCACGGTGGCACGCCCTCCGGCATCTACGCCCAGGTCAAGAAGATTCTCTGCGACAACCTGACCGCCGATCCTGGGTCTGTGCCCCTGATTAACACCTATTTCCTGCACCCCGCCGTCGGCGGATGCGCCACGACCGGGCAGATCAACGCCGCGGCACCGCTGTTCAAGGCTCGGATCGACGCGATGGCGTCGGCCAACGGGGACCATCCAGCCGTCTACCTCTTGGAGCTGGACGCATTCGGCGCCTCGGGCTGCTTCGCCCGTACGGGCTCGCTGCCCGCCTATGAAGCCCTGCTTCGCTATGAGGTGGACAAGATGTCAGCGCTCCCACACACCGTCGTCTACGTGGAGGCGGGGTACTCCGACTCGAACTCCGCGGGCTACACCGCACGCGCGCTGAACAACGTCGACGTCCGGCGCATTCGCGGCTTCTACACCAACGACACCCACATGAACTGGACGATCGACGAGGTCAACTGGGCCGAGAAGATCTCCAAGCTCACCCACGGAGCGCATTACATCGTCAGCACCTCGGACAACGGCAACGGGCCGAAGCTCAACCCGCACCCGGTGACCCAGGGCGTCGAGGATCTCTGCAACCCGCCCGGACGAGGCCTGGGGCCGGCCCCGACGACCAAGACCGGGTTCCCGCACGCCGACGCCTTCCTGTGGGTCCACGAGCCGGGCAACAGCAGCGGCAGCTGCCACGGGGGAACGCCGTCAGGCTCCTTCTGGACCGCCCGTGCGGTCGATCTGGCCTCGCATGCGAACGGCCGGCTCGGCCCGCACTACGCCAGCCGGCCCTACTGACCGGCTCCCGCGGCTTCGCCGCCGCTTCATGTCATCGACGAGGGCAACGACGCCGACGCGTTCCGGCGCGGTTGCTCTACGCGGGAACGAGACCGGCCGCCGCGAGGAGGACGACGGCAATCTCGGCCGCCGCGCCAGGCTTCGCCACCGCCGCAGCGGCCCGCCCCATCGCCGCCAGGCGGCGCCGATCGGCCAGCAGGCCTCCGACCTCCTGCGCCAGCCGAGGCCCGTCGAGCTCTGAGTCCGGGATCACGATCGCGGCGCCGGCGCGCTCCATGAAGCGGGCGTTCGCGGTCTGGTGGTCAGCTGTGGCGTGCGGGTAGGGCACGAGCACCGCCGGCCGGCCATGGGCGGCGATCTCGAACACTGAGCCGCCCGAGCGCGCGACGACGAGATCGCTGGCCAGCAGGGCTTCGCCGAAGTTCGGGATGTAACCGCGAAGGTCGTAGTGAGGCCATGTTGACCGCAGCTCGTCGATGTCCCGCTCGCCGGCAGCGTGCAGGACGCGAAAGTGAGCGCCGGCGAACGCCTCGAGTGCAGCCAGATTGATCGAGCGGGCTCCGAGCGAGCCGCCGAAGATGAGCACGCACGTCTCCTCCGGCCCGATCCCAAAGCGCACCCGTGCAGCTGTGCGATCGGTCGCGGGCGGGGGCACCGCGCGCCCGGTGACGCGGTACTTGGGACCGTCCCGGCCTTCGAGTGGAAAGGCCAGGCAGACGCGGCGAGCCATCGGGGCGAGCAGGCGATTGGTCAGGCCGAGATGGCTGTCAGCTTCCATCAGCACCAGCGGGATTCCCCGCAGCACCCCGGCCAGACCGACCGGGCCGGCTACGTACCCGCCGGCTCCGAGCACCGCTGCCGGCCCCCGCTCACGCAGAATGCTGCGCGCGCGGCGCAGTGCCCCCGCGTCGATGGCCGCCGCTCGGAGCGCGGCGAGCGGCTTTCCGCGCGGAAGCGGGAACACTCGGAGGCGATGCAACTCATACCCGGCGGCGGGAACGAGCTCCAGCTCCGCCCGTTCACCGCCGATGAAGGCCACCTCCGCCCCGCGGGCGCGCAGTGCGTCAGCGACCGCCAGCGCCGGAACGACGTGTCCCGCGGTCCCGCCGGCGCCGATCACGATCTGCGGCGGCGTCACTGGTGCTCGGGCCACGGCGGGTAGCGCGCTTGGGATCGACCATCTTCAGCCTTCGGCCGCCTGGACGTGAGATGTTCAGCAGCAGCCCGACGGACGCCAACATCACGCACAGGTTCGTGGGCGCGTAGGAGATGAATGGGAGCGGCACGCCGGTCAGCGGCGCGAGCCCCAGCACGACGAAGATGTTGAGGATGCCCTGGCACAGGATCAGAGAGGTCAGCCCAGTGGCCAGCAGCTTCGCATACCGGGTCGCGGCCCGGCGCGCCGTTCGCAGTCCGGCGTAGGCGATCATCCCGTAGAGGAAGACGACGCCGAATATCCCCAGCACGCCCAGCTCCTCGCCGATCACCCCGAGGATGAAGTCAGTCTGGGCCTCGGGGAGATAGAAGATCTTCTGCACCGAGTGCCCGAGGCCGACGCCGATCAGGCCGCCGGAACCGAGCGCGATCTGACCTTGGACAGCCTGGAAGCCGGCGGTCGACTTGGACGACCAGGGATGCAGGAACGAGGTCAGCCGCGCCTGCTGGTAGGGCTGGGCGAGGACGAACATCGCTCCGACTAGCAGAGCGACTGCGGCCAAGATGAAGAGATAGCGCATCGGCATTCCCGAGGCGATCATGAGCGCGGCGATCGTGAACGCGACCACCAGGGTGGTGCCGAGATCCGGCTCGACCGCGATCAGCAGGCAGGCCGGACCCACGACCACGGCAATCGGCGCGATTGCCTGCCGGAACGAGCGCAGGCGCTTCGGATGGTCGGCCAGGTAGCCGGCCACGTAGAGAATCAGCGCGAGCTTCATCACTTCCGAAGGCTGGAACTGGATCGGGCCAACGGCGAACCAGCGGCGCGCGCCGAGGATCGACACGCCGAAGCCGGGCACCAGCACCAGGAGGAGCAGCGCCGTCGAAACGAGCAGCAGGAGCTTGGACAGCCGGCGATTGAACAATTCGAGGCCCCGCCGCTCCAGGGCGTACATGGCCACCAATCCGGCCGCGCCGAACACCAGATAGCGGATGAACTGACCCGTACCGGCGCCGCCGTGGCCGCCGAGCACCCCCAGCGGCGACGACGCGCTGTAGACCATCACCGCGCCGAACGCCAACAGGCACAGGGCCGCGGTCATCATGACCCGGTGCTCGAGCGGCGGAGGAACGCGCCGGGACGGTGCTTTGGTCCGGCCGGGCGCAGCCTTCGAGGCGCCGGTGGCCGCCGACCGCGCGGCAGCGCCCCCGGCCGCGGCGGCTCCGGCCATCAGGCGCTCCCCACGAGCGCACGAAAATGGTCTCCGCGAGCTTCAAAGTTCGGATATTGGTCGTAGCTCGCGCAGGCCGGCGAGAGCAGCACGGTCTCCCCCACCTCGGCGCGGGATCGGGCTGCGGCGACGGCATGCTCGAGGTCGCCGCAGCTGAGCAGCGCAACCTGCGTCTCGGCCAGTACCCGGGCGATCTCGGCTGCCGCCTCCCCGATCAGGTACACCGCTCGACAGCGTTCTGCGAGGACCGTCGCCAGGGGCGAGAAGTCCTGTTGCTTGCCCCGGCCGCCGGCGATCAGGTGCACGCCGCTGGGGTAGGAGCGGAGCGCGACGATCGCGCTCGCGACGTTCGTCGCCTTGGAATCGTTGACGAATGCGACGCCGTCGATGACTGCGACCTGCTCGAGCCGGTGAGCCACGCCGGAGAACGTCCGCAGGCCGTTGGCCACACCCTCGGGTTCCAGACCGCGCGCGAGACAGACGGCCGCCGCCGCCATTGCGTTCTGGACGTTGTGAGGCCCGGGCAGGCTGATCTCGGTCGTGGCCATGAGCGGTTGCTCGTCCCACCACAGGTACCCCGCCCGCGCAGCCAGCTCGGCCCCCGGTTCTTCGCCGAAGCTCACGCGCCGGGCGCAGCCTCCGAGATCCTCGACCGGAAGGTCCGCCGGAGCCACCGCGATGTCATCGTTGCCCTGGTGGGCGAAGATCCGCAGCTTGGCCGAGACGTAGTCCTCGTAGCTCGCGTGGCGGTCCAGGTGATCGGGGGTCAGGTTCAGCAGCACGGCAGCCTCGGGCGCGAACAGCTCCGTGTCCTCG
>CAXMLR010000217.1:0-12386 GCA_964194275.1 uncultured Solirubrobacterales bacterium | reverse complement strand
GATGATCAGCTCGCGCTGGCCACGGCCGATCGGGATCATCGAGTCGATCGCCTTGAGCCCGGTGAGCATCGGCTCCTTGACCGGCTGGCGCTGGACGACGCCGGGCGCCTTGTGCTCGGCGGGGCGGAACTCGCTGGTGTTGATTTCGCCCTTGCCGTCCAGCGGGTTGCCGAGCGGATCAACGATCCGGCCGAGCAGCTCATCGCCGACCGGGATCTCGAGCAGCCGCTTGGTTCGGCGGACAGTGTCGCCCTCGGAGATCTTCTCCCACTCGCCGAACAGCACCGCGCCGACGTTGTCGGACTCAAGGTTCAGGGCCAGGCCAGTGACGTCATGTGGCAGGTCGAGCATCTCGAACGACATGCAGTTCTCGAGCCCATGGATGCGACAGATGCCGTCAGCCACGGACAGCACCGTTCCGACCTCGGTCAGGTCAGAGCTCGAGCTGTCCAGGCCTTCGATCCGGTTCTTGAGGATTGAGGTGATCTCGTCGGGATTGATCTGCATCAGATGGCTCCTTGTACGCGCGGGGGCCGGGGCGCTAGGCCTGCGCGACTTGCTTGCGAAGTTGGTTCAGTCGGTTGCGGATCGAGGCATCGAGGATGAAGTTGCCCACTCGGAGCACGATGCCGCCAAGAATGTCGGGGTCAATGTCGCTGGAGAGCTCGATCTTGAGCCCGGTCTGCTCGCCGATGCGATCGCCGATGCTGCGGATGGTGTGCTTGTCCAGCTCGATCGCGCTCGTGACCTGAACCGGCAGCAGTTGGTTCTCGTCGTCCCACATCTGGTCATAGCGGCTGCGGATGCGGAAGATGGCAGGCATTCGGTGACGCTCGATCAGGGCCTGCAAAAAGTTCATGAAGATCTCGTCGGCGCCGTCGATCAGCTTCTCCAGTCCGTCCTTCTTCTCCGTGCTGGAGAAATACGGCGAGAAGAAGAACACGGCCAGCTGGCGCTCGTCCGAGAGGGCGTCGGCGAACTGACCCAGCTCGTCGCGGACGAGGTCGAGCTTGCCGTGCTCCTTGGCGACCTCGAACAGGGAGCGTGCGTAGACCGCAGCGATCTCCTCCACTACGAACGGCTCCCCGGACTGAGCGCGCTGAAGTCGAGCTCGCTCAGCGCCTCCTCGACGAGCCGGCGCTGATCGTCGCCGTCCAAGGTCTTGCGCGTGACCTTTTCAGTGGCCAGCACCGTCAGATCGGCGACCTCGTTACGAATCTCCTGAATCGCGCGCCGGGTCTCGGACTCGATGTCACGGCGCGTCTGCTCCATCATCTGCTCGCGTCGCGCCTTGGCTTCCTCCTGCGCGTCACGTTCGTGAATCTCGGCCGTCTTGCGCGCGCGGTCGACGATCTCCTCAGCCTGCTGACGAGCCTCGCGCAGGCGCTCCCGGTACTCCTCGAGCAGATGGTCGGCCTCATGGCGGACCCGCTCAGCGTGGTCGATCGACTCCTCGATCGCGTGCTGTCGCTTGTCCAGGGCCTCGGAGATCCGCGGGAACGCCAGCTTGGCCAGTACGTACATTGAGATCAGAAACAGCAGCAGGGTCCAGATCATCAGACCAACGTTGGGCGAGATCAGGAACGAGCCGCTGGACGCGGCGGTGTGGAGCGAGGCGGCGGGCATTACTTGAGAACGTAGGAGATCAGCCCGGCGACGAGGCCGTAGAAGAAGCAGGCTTCGGTCAGCGCGAACCCGAGCCACTGGATGCTCGTGATCTCGTCGCGCATCTCAGGCTGCCGGGTGACGGCCTCGATGACCTTCCCGAAGATGATTCCGATCCCGACACCGGCGCCGACGGCACCGAGGCCGCCGCCGATCCCGATCCCGAGCCCCGCTCCGACCCCGGAGGAGGCCGCAAACGAGAGTATGTGTGAAAGCACTTGAGCTCAGCTCCTTGGTTGTTAGTGATGGGTGACCGAGCCACCGAGGTAGATGGCCGTGAGGGTCGCGAAGATGAAGGCCTGGAGCGTCGCCACGAGGCCAAGCTCGAACAGGTAGACGGCAATCCCCACCGGGAGGGTGAACCACCCGAGGACTGAGAGGCCGAGGATGACGGCGAGGCCGCCGGACATGAACAGAATGATCATGTGGCCAGCGAGGATGTTTGCGAACAATCGAATGGTGAGTGAGATCAGCCGCATGAATGTGGAGACGATCTCCAGCGGGCCAATTAGCAGCAGCATCGGACCGTGAACGCCGGCGGGGATCAGGCTCTTGACGTAGCCGAGCGGACCCTGCGCGCGGATCCCCTCCCAGTTGAAGACGATGAACACGACCAGCGCCAGCACCAGCGGAACCGAGATATTCGCCGTAGCGGCGTAGAGCGCGAACGAGGGAATGTGCGCTCCGAAGATGTTGATCTTCTCTTCGGAGTTGGTCGGCAGCGGCAGGTAGCCGATCAGGTTGCAGAACCAGATGAACAGGAACAGCGTGCCGAGGAACGGAAACCACTTCGCCGCCATCGAGTCCGGCATGTTTCCGCGCGTGATGTTGTCGCGCATCAGCGAATAGATCGTCTCCACGGCAGTCTGCACGCGATTTGGCCGCGCCTGCATCCGCCGCGCGATCCAGATCATCGTCACGATCGTCAGGATCGAGGAGATGAACAGGTAAAGGACGGCGCGGTTGATGCTGAACACGCCGAGATGCACCCAGTCAGTGAGCTTGAATTCGTTCTGGATCTGGAACGAGTTGTTCTTCACCGACGTGACGCCGAAGATCACCGCCAGCAGGACCAGCCCGAGCACATAGAACCCGGCGACGCCGTAGAGGATCTTCCGTGTCTTGCTCATCGCCGCCTCGGTCGGGTCGCGGCCGAGATGACGAGCTCGGCCGTGAACGCAAACACGATCACTGACAGCGCCGTAAGTCCCGCGTCACGCCCGTCGCTCTGGCGCACGAGAATGACCGCCAGCGCGAGCAGGAACAGCCGGCTGAGGAGGTACGACAGTCTCAAGGTGATCTGCGTGTTGGCGGCCTGGGCGGCGTTGGCCCAGCGATCGATTCCTACCCCAACCGCGCGCAGAGCGATCCATGCTCCGGCGCCCACCGCATAGCCTCCGGCCGGGACGCCGATCAGCAGCAGGATCGGAGCGGCCACGAGCAGGATCACCACGTCGATGAAGCGCAGCAGGATCACGGGCGACTCAGAGACGGTGGCGGCGGTCAGCGACAACGTCGACCCCGCGAGGAATCAGAGGCTCGGAGCAGGGGCGCGTGCCTGCGCCGGCAAACCTTCCGGGTAATGCGGGACGACTGTTCGTCATGGGGTCGATGGGCGCGTTTCAAGCTGAGCAGAGGGGGTCGGGGGGCCGGTAGGGTACCGGCCCGACGGCGCCGGCGTCCCTGGAAACTGGCGTCGGCGCGTGCCGCCGACCTCCGGTCGCGAAGGCCATCCGGCCGCTACAACGTTAGCGCGAGATTGGGGAGCTTGTCTTCAGGGTTCGCGCCGAAATGAGTTGTGGGAATTCGGGATCCTCAGACCGCGAGATATTCCGGCCACCGCCCCTTAGCGTCCCTGGGCCAGCGCGGAGCGCCCGCGCAGCGACGGCTTGGGCAACTGTCCTTCGGCCCACATCGCCGCAATCCCCACTCGGGGAAGGCCCAGAGCACCCTCGTAGACGAGGTAGCGAGGCTCCCATCGCGGGAAAAACTTGGCGTTGAAGCGATACAGGCTCTCAATCTGAAAGAACGGGTTGCCCAGCGCGATCAGCTTCCCGAGCCAGCGCTCGAGCGGCTTCTCCGGACTGTGGATCCACTTCGCGAACGCGGCGAAGTTCAGCGACATCTCGCTGATTCCCCGCTCGCGCAGGAGCTCGGCCGCCTTGACGACCAGGAACTCCGTCAGCCCGTTCGGCGTCCTGGGGTCACGGCGCATGAACGAAAGGGAAACGGCATTGCGCCCGTAGACGGGGACGAAGTGCAGCACCCCACGGACCTGCTGGTCCTCGTCGCGGGCGAGCACGACGAGCGTGTCGTGTCCCTCCAGGCCGTTAATCGAGTCCATGGCCATCGAGAAGCCGCGCTCTGGGGCGCCCTCGCGTCCGCGCTCGAGCACGTGCTCGACCTGTTCGAGCGTCGTCGGATCGAGCGAGCTCAGCTCGCGCAGCTCAGCGCCGAAGCCCGCTTTGCTGAGGCGGCTGACCGACTGGCGGACCTTGCGGATCGGCCGGCCCTGCAGCGAGAAGTTGTCAAGCTCGAGGACCGCCTCGTCGCCGAGGTAGATCGTGCGCAGGCCGAGCGTTTCGTAGACCCCGAGCAGCTGCTCGCTGGCTCCGACGGCACCGAGCTTCAGTCCCCTGGCCTCCGCGAAGCGGCGCAGATCGCCCAGCAGTTCGGGGAAGCTGTCCGGCGGACCGACGGGATCGCCGGACAGCAGCAGGACCCCGTTCTCGATGCCGTAGCCCACAAACGACCCTCTGTCGCGGCTGAAGAAGTAGTGCCTATCCGCGCGGAGCTTGAAGAACGACAGCGTGTCGTGGCCGTGGGCCCTGACCAGCTCGGCCGCAGCCGCTCGTGCCCCGGGGCCGGGAAGCGCCCGCGGCGCGGCGAGCGGCCGGAAGATCACGTAGGCGATGGACAGCAGCGTCGCCACCTCGATCAGGTGAACGCCGAGAGGAATCCACGCGAACGGATGGTTGAAGTGGATCGGTCCGGTCTGCCAGCGCAGCAGGTCCCCCGTTTCACGCGCCACCGAGCTCCAGGAGGGGCGACCCTGGGAGGCCCACGCCGTCACCGCGGCCGCTGCCAATCCGAGGCCGCCGAGCAACGGCACACGCCAGATCGCCGAGCGTAGCGAGATCGCGTTGTGGCGCACCGAGAACGAACGCCGCGCGGCGACCAGGACGACGGCCAAGCCCCAGGTGATGGCGGTCTCCTCGAAGTCCAACCCTTTCAGCAGGTCGAACAGACCGAGCACGACCATCAGCGTGACGGCGGCCTGCCACGCCCGTCGGCGACGCTTGCTGAGGTACGGGGCCACCAGCAGCAGCGCCGCGCCGGCGGGAAGCGCGAGCGCGTGAAACAGCCGGATCGCCTCGACAGGCTCAACATCGAGCAGCAGATGGCCGCGCCAGAGGATGCTCGGCGTAAGCGCCGAGGCGATGTTGACGGCGCCAACCGAGGCCGCAGCGAGTGCGATCAGACGCGGCAACCAGCGCTGCGAGCTTTGCGTAACGGGAGTCACAATGTTCAAGGGCGGCGACAGTCGGTACATCTCGCGGGCGTGAGGGCTTCAAACAGGCGTGGGGTCGCTCCGCAAACCGACGTTCCAGATCAATTTACCGCGAAGTTGGCTGCAGGTTACGTCTCTGAACGCGGTGTTCCTGCTTTCGCACCAACCGGCGGTGCCGCTAGCCGCGGACGGCCCGCAAGCTGCGCCAACGGCTGCCCAGCCCCCCGGTTACCCGCATACGTTCCGGAGCTCGGCCCGTGGCGCGGAAGCGCAAACGTCAGCACCAGCGCCACAAGGGGGAACACGACAATCACCTCAAACACAGCCCGCAGCCCATGCGCATCGGCAATCAGGCCGAGTATCGGTGCACCGATGCCCCCGAGCCCGATCGACAGTCCAATTGTCACACCCGAGGCCACGCCGATCCGGCCCGGAAGATACTCTTGGCCCATCACGATCGTCACGGCAAAAGTGGCGATCGTCACCGCTCCGGCGAGTGCAGCGAACACCACGGCCAGGACTGGCCCGGAGAGCAGAAAGCCAATGATCAGGGGTGGGAGGGCCAGCATCGAGCCAACCAGGACCGTGCGCGGGCCGACCCGGTCGGCCAGTGGCCCGCCGATCAGGGTGCCCGCCGCGCCCCCGAGCAGCATCGCGGACAGCGCCGTGTTGCCCGAGGCCTTGCTCACGTGCAGTACGCCCACGTAGTAGAGGGGGATGAAGGTGACCATGCCGAAGTAAACGAACGAGCGCAGAGCGATCACCGTGCCCAACACCGCGAACGGGCCCCACGCCGCCGGACGCTCCTCCGTCTGCACCTTTCCGGCCACGACGTCGGTCCGGAAGCCACGCAGCCGCGGCAGTTCACGCACCAGGATCAGCGCCATCACGCCGGTCGGGATCAGCACGAACACGGTCCCGTGCAGCCCGAACACCAGCACCAACGGAGTCACCAGCACCGGGCCGAGGGCAAAGCCGACATTTCCGCCGACGCTGAACAGGCTCATGCCGCTGGCGCGCCGAGAACCTGAGACGTAGTTGGCGAACCTGGAGCCCTCCGGGTGAAACGCGGCCACTCCTGCGCCGCTGAGCACGACCGCGGCGAAGGTCAGCCCGTAGCTCGGGGCAAGCCCCGCCAGCGCCACCCCCAGTCCCCCCAGCGCCGGTCCAAGCGGCATCAGCCACGGCAGCGAATGACGGTCGGAGACGTGGCCGAACAGCGGCTGGATGACTGAGCTCGAGATCGTCGCCGCCAGCACCAGGGCCGACGCGGCGGCATAGCTCAGATGGTCCTGTGAGATCAGAAACGGCAGCAGCGCCGGAATCGAGCCTTGGGCGATGTCGGTGAACAGATGCCCTCCGGAGAGGGTGGCCATCGCCCGGCGGTCGACGCCGGCAGGTCGACTCACGGGGCCATCTCCACCAGGCGCTCGCCGATCGCCTTTTGTTTCTGCACCAGCTCGCCCTCGAGCTGGTGCAGCTCTGCGCGGCGACCGCGCACCAGCTCGAGTTGCGTGCCGATGTGGCCGAGCGCCTGTTCGAGGATCCCGCGTCGCGCCACTGGATCTTCCGTCTGCGCGTACTCTCGGCGCAGTTCGGCCCGCGCCACCTCGGCCTCCAGCAGCTTCGAGACCTGGTCCAGTGAAAGCCCGAGCAGGTCACGCAGCCGGACGATCTCGTTGATCCGGTCAACGTCGGCCGGGGTGTAGCAGCGGTGCTTGCCCTGAGCGCGGTCGGTCGTACCCGGGAGCAAGCCGATCTCTTCGTAGTAGCGGATCGTGCGGGGCGTCGTGCCCGTCAGGTCGGCCACCTCGCCGATCCGCAGGGGACGCTGGGCCGTGGCGCTCATGAGACCGCGAGCTGTGGCTCGGTCGGCTCGGCCGCTCCTGACTTCACGTCCTTCGGCCGCGCGGCCGCTACGAACGCTCCGAGGCCGGAGATGATGGCCAGCGTCCACAGCGCGGTGTGCATGTTCGAGATGAACGGCGTCAGCCGGGCGTTCGAGATGTGGTTGGCCAGTCCGGAGAACACCTTGAACAGGACGTTCTTGGGCACGGAGGAGGTGACGACGGCGAGGACGAAGGCGATCGAGATCACCGCGCCGGTGTTCTGCACCAGCACGCGAGCGCCGGCAGCGATTCCGCGCCGGTGGGCGGCGACGGTCCCCATCATCGCCGCGGTGTTGGGCGAATTGAACATGCCGGAGCCGATGCCGACGATGAACATGTAGAGGCCGCTGGCCACGTACGTCGTCTCGCGGCCCAAGCCGGTCATCAGCGCGAGTCCGAGCGCCGTCACGATCATTCCCGCCACGGCCATCGACCGGGAACCGCGGCGGTCAGCCCAGATTCCCGCCAGCGGCGAGGAGATGAGCATTCCGAGCGCCAAGGGTGCCAGCTTGATGCCGGCCAGAATTGGCGAATCGCCCTGTACGCCTTGAAAGTAGAAGACGAACACGAACATCAGCGCGAAGCGCGCCAAGCCGTTGATGAAGGCCGCTGCCGCGGCGGCGGAGAACAGGCGATTGGAGAAGATCGAGAGGTCGAGCATCGGCGCGCGGTGATGGCGCTCGATCAGCACGAACGCCGGCAGCAGCACCGCCGCGGCGATCAGCCCTCCGACCACGAGCGGTGAGCCCCAGCCGGAGATGCCGCCCTTGGAGATGCCGAGCACGAGCCCGGTCAGCCCGATCAAGAAGGTCACCGTTCCGGCGAAGTCGAATCGCCGGTCCTCCGAACGCCCGGAGATCTCGTGCAGGACCTGCCAGGCCCAGGCGCATCCGGCGAGCGAAAACGGAACGTTGAACCAGAACACCCAGTGCCACGAGATGGCCACCAGTGCGCCGCCGAGAACCGGCCCGATGACCAGACCGACAGCCGCGACCATTGTGTTGGTACCCATCGCTACGCCCAGCTGCTCCTTCGGAAACGAATCGGTGACGATCGCGCCGGCATTGGCGAACAGGAACGCGCCACCGACGCCCTGGAGGATCCGCCACAGGATCAGCTGCGTGCCGTCGGCGGCGAACCCGGCACCCAGGGAGGCAAAGGCGAAGATCACAAAGCCTCCGATATACGCCTGCTTTCGGCCGAACTGATCCGACAGCCGACCCGCGGTCAGCACCAGCACCGTTGAGGCGATCATGTACACGAGGATCACCCACACGAGCGTGAGCAGGCTGGTGTGCAGGCTCCGCTCGAGGTCCGGCAGCGCGATGATCAACGTGCCCGAGTTGATCGTCGCCAGCAGCATGCCGAGGCTGGTGCACGACAACGCCCACCACTTGTAGTTGTCGTGGTCTTGTTGAACGCCGATCCGGCGTCGTCCACCGGGGGGCGTCGCCATAATGCTGCGGGGTGGTGCTTCGGCGGTTGACAGCGCGGACCGTCCTCTCCGTCAAGCTGATTCTTACGTAAACGTCAGAATAGCAGTCTCGCCCGGAGGTATTGGCGTCGCCGGCATACGGGCAAGCCCGCCCGGACTAGCTGGTGGGGGTGCCAGCCCAGGTCAGGCCTCGAATGCGGCGACCGTGGCCAGGATCACGAAGGTCGCGATCAGCGCCGCACCCTCGAACACCGTGGCCTCCCCGTCTCCGGTGACCTGCCAGACGATCACCGCGGTCCCGAACAGCGCCCCGATGTAGACGGGCGCGATGGCAAACGTCAAGGTGGTCGCCGTGAGCAGTGAAACAAGCACCAGCGCCGGATACAGAAACGCCGCGATTTGCGCGACCGAGTTCTTCACCACCGAGATCGCCAACTCGTACTGTCCCTTCGCGGCCAGGAAGATACCGGCCACGTTCTCGACGGCGTTGCCCGCGATCGCGACGATGACCAGTCCGGCAAAGGCCTGGGAGATGTTCAGCGTGTGAATCGTCGGCTGGAGGGCGTGGACGAACCAGTCGGACACGAACGCGGAACCGAGCCCCGCGATTCCCAATAGCGTGATGCTCACCGCGAGCGGAACCTGACGTCCGCCGGGGTCCTCATGAGGCGCGGCGTCCGATCGGAGGTACTGCAGCAGCCAGGACCCATAGACGACCAGGATGGCGACGGCTCCGATGATCGAGATCGTCTTCGTGTGATGGCTGGCCGGGTCGTGGGAAGAGACGGCGAGCCCGATCAGGACGATGATGAATGAGGAGATGAGCAGCAGCGTCGCCGTGTCGTTGGGCAGGCGCGCATTGAAACGCATCATTCCGTCGCGCTCACGACGCGCGCCGACGATGATCACGACCCCAAGGACCAGCAGCGCGTTGACCAGAATGGAGCCCAGGATCGCCGTTTCCGCCACGATTTTCTGGCCCGCGTTCAGGGCAAAGATGACCACGAAGAACTCGGGAAGATTTCCCAGCGTCGATTGCAGGAAACCCGTGATCGCGGGTCCGAACCGGCGGCCCACCTGCTCGGTCGAAAACGACACGATCCACGCAAGACCTGCCAGCGCGAGGGCTGAGAGCACGAATGCCAGCACCTGAGAGACTCCACCGGCATAACGAGTTACGCCCGCGAGAGCCGTGATCAGCGCGATCCCCGCGAGGATCGCCACCTGGATCCTGCTCAGGCCCTTCAGCTCAGCGCCCCGTCGTTACGGTGTCGTTCGGACGCCGGTGCTCGGCCGTCTCCCGGCCCCAGCGGGGGCGTCGCACCGGCGAGGCTCCGGCGCTCCGCGGGAGTCCAGGCCGAGCCGGCCAGCTCACGGATCTGCGATCCGTCGAGCATCGTGAACGAGGTCAGCGCGTCGAGACGGGGCTTCTCCATTCAGCGCACTATCCCACGCGGTCGAACTCGCCCGTCTCCAAGTCGGTGCGGACCTGCTCGTCGATCTCGTGCTCGGAGGTATCGGGATCCTGGATCCTCAGCTGCCGCGCCCGGCGTGTCCTGAACTTGAGAATCTCGAGCACATAAACGAGATACACGCTGGCGGCGAGCGCAAGCAGTCCGAGCAGCACCATCACCACCACCCAGCCCGCGTGGTAGTGGCCCGGCGGGCCGTGATCGTGGTAGGGCACGACGCGCAGGGACACCGCCAGGACCGCCAGCATCAGCGTCCAGCCGTACATGTAGGCCACCGTCTTGCGCTGGCTGAAGCCGAGATTGGCCATTCGGTGATGGAAGTGGGTGGCGTCCGCGGTCCACGGCTTTCGCTTGTACTTCAGGCGCTTGGCCACGACAAACCCGGTATCGAGAAACGGCACGGCGAGGATAAACAACGGGACCACCAGGGCGACGACGGTCTGGGTCTTCAACGAGGCCATCACGGCCACCACGCCGAGCAGGTAGCCGAGCAGGTTCGCGCCGCAATCGCCCATGAATACCGAGGCCGGATGGAAGTTGTGAAACAGGAAGCCGAGCGCCGCACCGGCGGTGAGGGCGGCGAGCACCCCGGCCGCATTGACGTTGAGGTCGAACGCGATGATCGAGAAGGCGACGCCGTCGATCGTGCACACGCCGGCCGCCAGCCCGTCCACTCCGTCGCTGAAATTGACCACGTTCATCAGCCCGACGATCCACAGCGCGCTCAGCACGCCGCCGGTGTTCGGGAACTGCAGCGCGCCGATGAACGGCAGCGTCACATCGGTGACCACAGCGCCTCCCTCCACCGCGATCACCGCCGCCGCAATCTGCCCCAGCAGCTTCCATTGAGGCCGCAGGGCACGAGCGTCGTCGATCGCCCCGACCAGGGCGATGACCGCCGCGCCCGCGAGGATCGTCCACGTGTCGACGCTTCCGCCTGAGTTCGGCCGTCCACCGACCGTGCGGGCCAGCTTGATCTCGTCGGGCATCCAGATCGCGGCGGCCACGAGGACGCCCGCCAGGATCGCCAGACCGCCCAGCTGCGGGGTCATCCTCGTGGCCAAACCCCGGTCGCTCGGCATCGCAACCGCCCCCACGCGGCGCGCGAGCCGCGCGGCCAGCGGCGTCAGCAGCGCAGCGACACCCGTCGCGACGACGAAGGCAAAGACGGCGTCCCAGTACCGCATGTCGTGGTCGTAGCATGGCAGCCCGGCAGGACCGTGCCGTTCCGGGTCGGTGTATCAGCGGTGCAAGGTGCGCGTAGATCGCCGTGGCCGGCGGCGTCGGACAGAACCGCGCGCCCGCCCCGCGCCTTAGGCGACCGCGCCCACTCCCAGCCCCGCATACAGCGGGTACTTCTCGGCCAGGGCAGCCGCGCGCTCGGTCAATTCCGACCGACGGCCCTCGAACTCGCCAGGCTGCAGGGCCGCGGCGATGATCTTGCCGACCTCGACGAAGTCGTCGATGTCGAAGCCTCGTGTGGCCAGCGCGGGCGTCCCGATCCGCAGGCCCGAGGACACGGCCGGCGGACGCGGATCGAACGGCACCGCGTTGCGGTTGACGGTGATCCCGATCGAATGCAGGCGGTCCTCCGCCTGCTGGCCGTCGAGCTCGGATTCGCGCAGGTCGCACAGCACGAGGTGAACGTCGGTCCCGCCGGTCAGGACGTTGACGCCGCCGCCCGCGCCGAGCAGCTCGGTTGCCACCGCGCGTGCGCCGGACAGAGTCCGGCCCTGCCGTTCGCGGAAGGTCTCTGATTGAGCGATCCGCAGGGCCACGGCCTTGCCGGCGATGACGTGCTCGAGCGGGCCGCCCTGTTGGCCGGGAAAGACGGCGGAGTTGATCTTCTTCGCGTACTCGTCGCGGCAGAGGATCATGCCGCCGCGGCCGCCGCCGATCGTCTTGTGGATCGTCGTCGTGACCACGTCAGCAAATGGCACCGGGCTCGGGTGCAACCCGGCTGCGACGAGTCCGGCGAAGTGCGCCATGTCGACCATCAGCAGCGCTCCGACGGCGTCGGCGATCTCCCGGAAGCGCGGAAAGTCCAGTTGCCGCGGATATGCCGACCAGCCCGCCAGGATCATCCTCGGCCGGCGCTCCTCGGCGATCCGCTCGACCTCGTCCATGTCGATCAGGCTGGTCTCACGGTCGACCTGGTACGGCGCGATGTCGTACAAACGACCGGAGACGTTGATCTTCATCCCGTGGGTGAGATGGCCGCCGTGGGCGAGCTCGAGGCCCATCAGCGTGTCCCCGGGCGTCAGCAGCGCGTGGTAAACGGCCGCATTGGCCTGAGCACCGGAGTGCGGCTGCACGTTGGCGTGCTCGGCTCCGAACAGCTCCTTCGCCCGGTCGATGGCCAGCTGCTCGGCCACATCGACGTGCTCACAGCCGCCGTAATAGCGCTTGCCGGG
>CAXMLR010000216.1:0-3338 GCA_964194275.1 uncultured Solirubrobacterales bacterium | reverse complement strand
GTCACCGGCGCGGCCGGCTTCATCGGCTCCCCCACGTAGTACGGCTGGTCGTGCAGCGCGGGAACGATGTGCGTGTAACGCTGCGCGACGGTTCGCGGGATGACGCGTTGAACGGCTTGGCGGTGGAGTGCTTGCGTGCAGACATTCGTGACCGTCGCTCGATGCGCCGGTCCATGCGGGAATCGAGCGGGTGTTTCATGGTCGTTTACACCTCGTCGGCGGTTGCGGTCGGGCCGGCCCGCGAAGGGGAAGCTGCCGATGAGCGAAGCGTTTGGGACGCCGGCCGCTATCGACTTCCCTATCGACTCCAAGCACGCCGCTGAGCTCACCGCGATCGGACTCGTCCCGCGCGGGCTGCCCGTGGTCATCGTTAATCCCGCCTACGTGTTGGGGGCCGGCGATCCTGAACTTCACCTGGCGGCGGCTGTTCGCCGATCTGGGCGTTCGCGAACCGCAAGGCCAAGCGTGAGTTGAGCTGGAGCCCGTCGCCCCACGAGGACTGCGTGGAGGAGACGATCGCGTTCTACCGCCCGGCCGACACGGAGGGCCTGGCTCCGGTCGGGGCGCTGCAGTCCGCGCTTCAGACTCGCCGGCGCGGCGGCACGCCGCTTGCCACCGTTAGGGCGCTAACCGAAGACGACGCCTATCGTCTGACGCGATGGCCACGCTCTACCGCTGCAGCACACCGACGGACTGGCTCTGCCCGTGCGGCAAGGTGGCGCGTGCGCTGCGCACCGCGGGGGTTCCCTATGAGGAGGTGGTGGTACCGCAACGGCGCTCCCGGCGTCCCGAGGTGGAGGCACTCTCGGGCCAGCGACGGGTTCCCCTGCTGGTGCTCGAGGGCGAGGCGATCTGCGACTCCCGCCGGATCGTCGAGCACCTCGAGTACCGCCGGCAAAGGGAGCAGCCGGATGATGGTGGCGGCGATGCGCCCACGGGCGTCGATGGATGATGTACCGGAGGTCTGCGCGAATTTGACGCTCGAGCCGCGTGAAGCCAACGAGAGACAGGGCCACACCAGGGGCGCCCCGTGAGGCGACCCTGGTTAAGCTCCCGAGACCGCTCAGGAAGCTCCGACTCGGCCAGTAGCTAGAGCCGATTCTCGATCGAGATCGGTGGGCCTTGGGTGGGTGCGGCCGCGCTGGCCGGCTCCTCCGGGGCTTCCTCCGCCTCCACGCCGAGCGCCTGCTGAAGCTCGCCGGACTGGTACATCTCCATCACGATGTCGCAGCCGCCGACCAGTTCGCCCTCGATGAACAGCTGCGGGATCGTCGGCCAATTTGACAGCGTCGCGAGTTCTTGGCGGATGCGCGGGTCCGGAAGGATGTCGACCGCCGCAAATGGGGTGTTCAGGGATTGCAGCACGGCGACCGTACGGGCGGAGAAGCCGCACGCGGGTGCATCGGGCGTACCCTTCATGAACAGAATCACGTGGTTTTCGGCAATCGCGCCTTGGATCGCATCACGCATGGGGTTGGGGGACTCGTCGGTCATGAAATCGTCTCCGTTTGTGAAGCCTTCGTCTGGATGGAGAGAGCATGGATCCGGTCGCCGACCTCGGAACCGAACACGTCGTAGACCAGCCGGTGCTGGGCAATCCGGCTGAGGCCCTCGAACGCGGGGGCCGATACGACGGCGTTGAAGTGGTGTCCGTCTCCGGTAACCTCGGCTCGGGCGCCGGGGATGCCGGCTTCGATCCGATCCTTGAGCTCCTCAGGGGTAGCGGTCACCCCTCAAGCGTAGCGTCCGGGCAGCGCTATACTGAATGAAGCAATGATCACTCTTTCTGACAAGGGTGCCGAGAAGGTGCGTGAGTTCCTGGCTTCGCAGGCGACGGTGGCGGATACCGCCGGATTGCGGGTCGGAGTTCGCGGCGGAGGTTGCTCGGGCTTTCAGTACGCGCTCGCGTTCGACGAGATGCGGGACGGGGACACCGTCTTCGAGGACAAGGGCATCCGCCTGCTGGTGGACAACCCGAGTCTGCCGTACGTGAAAGGTTCGATCATCGACTTCGTGGACGGCCTTCAGGGTGCCGGCTTCAAGGTTGAAAACCCCAACGTGATCGCCGCGTGTGGATGCGGCTCCTCCTTCCGCGTCGCGGAAGAGGAAGCGGTCTCAGCGGTCTGACGCGGGCGGGTTAGCTCCGCGGCGCGCCGGGTGGTGTGCCCGGGCGGGTCGTCGTGCGCGCCGACGTGGGTGTGCGGGGCCGAACCGGGGCCGCCGGGGCGCGGGGCCGAAACCGGTGCCGCCGGGGCGCGGGGCCGAACTGGGGCCGCCGGGGCCACGAGTTGCGCACCAAACCGCCGCGTGTCCCTCGCGATTTGGTTCCTTCCTCGCGCTCAGCGCGAACTTTTCGCCAAACCGCCCGGGGGGTCTGGCGATTTGGTGCTTTCTTCGGCCCCCTAGCCGGAGCTAGCTCGTGGCCGTGCCCGACCGCCGCCGCCAGCGCACCCGACGGCGGCCTCGGGTCCAACGCCGAACCTCCCCTTCGATGCGATTTCGCCACCGTCTGCGCCACGAGTGCGCTGGGTCCCGAGCGGTTACGCCGCGAGCGGGACGGGCCACTCACGCCGAGAGCGGGGCGGGCCGCTCACGCCTCGAGCGGACCCGGAGGGCTACGCCGGCACCGCATCCAGCGAGCGCCACAGAAACATGCACGCGAGGGTCCGATAGGGGCGCCACGGCTCGGCGATCGCCTCCATCTCGGCCGGCGCCGGCATCGCGGGCAGGCCGTAGCGCATCATCATTCCTCGGCGGATGCCGAGGTCGCCGACCGCCAGCACGTCTGGACGCCCCAGGTGGAACATCAGGAACATGTGAGAGCTCCAGACCCCGATGCCCTTGACGGCGACCAGCTCCGCTATCACCTGATCATCCGGCAGCTCGTTCAAAGCCTCCAGATCAAGCGAACGGTCGATCACGTGCTCGGCCAGCGAGCGCAGGAACGAGACCTTGGCGTGCGACAGACCGGCCGCCGCGCGCAGCTCCGCGGGGTCGTCAGCCAGCACCTCGGCCGGCGTCGGAGTGCGGCCGCCGAAACGCTCGACCAACCGGCCGAAGATCGCCCGGGCCGCCTTGGTCGAAAGTTGCTGACCGACGATCGAGCGGACCAGAGCGCCGTAATGGTCCTCGGGCCGGCCGGCGCGGCGATCGCCGAGGTTGTCGACCCCCACTGAATCGATCACCGATCGCAGGATCGGATCTGCAGCTCGCAGATGCGCGACGGCCGCCGCCTCGCGCTCGGCCTTCCCCGCCCCCTCAGCCCTGGGCGCGGGCTTACGGCTGGCCGGCAACGGCCCCCGGCACGCCTGTGTTGGTCGAGTACTTCGGCTGAATCT
>CAXMLR010000215.1:0-6642 GCA_964194275.1 uncultured Solirubrobacterales bacterium | reverse complement strand
GATGTGTATAAGAGACAGGCTCAAAGTAGGCCCCCCCGCCGATTCCCTTGTCGTACGCCGACCACTGCTCCCCCGCGGGCAGCTCCTTCTCCAGGCGATCGAAACTGCCGAGCCGACCCCCGAGGTTGTCGATCATGTGCACCAGCGTGGCCTCCCGGGTGCACGGAACGACGGGACTCCCATGCTCCAGCGAGCCGTGATGGCTGAGGATGATGTGCAGCAGCGCCCGCTCGAGGTCCGGCGGGAATCCGTTCAGCCGCTCGATCGCCCGCCGCACCCGGTAGTACCCCAGCGGGATCTCCCCGTACAGCCGTCCGCGATCAGACATTGTGATCGCATCGCCCGCGAGCTCGTAGGCCTCGAGCTTGCCGATGTCGTGGAGCAGCGCGCCGGTCACGGCGACGTCCCGGTCGATGCCGGGAAAGGTGGCGGAGATCGCCCCGACGGCCTGGGCGACGCTCAAGGAGTGCTCGAGCAGTCCGTGCCGGTAGGCCTGGTGGTAGCGCTTGGCGGCGGGCGCGTCGCGGTAACTGGCCCAGGTGGGTGAGTCCTCGCCGAAGACCAGCATCAACAGCCGCTGCAGGTGCGGGTTCTGGACCGTGGCGATCAACTCGCGCAGGTCAGCCTCCATCTGGTCGGCGCTGCGGTTCGGCCCGTCGAGCAACTGCTCGCGACTGAACTCGTGCTGGGCGGCGGCGCGGAGCGTCTGGACCGCGAGCTGCGCGCCGAAGCGGGGATGTATGGAGAAGCGGCCGCTGACGTGCACGACCTCGCCGGACCGGCACAGCTTACGAACCGCGGGCACGTCCTCGCGCACCATCGCGGCCACGCTGCCGGTACGGTCGCCGAGCTGCAGCTTCAGATATTCACTCCCGTCGCGCCGTGTGCGCACCTCGGCATCGCGGACGAGCAGCGCCTGCGCGACATCGATTCCGTCTGCAAAATCCCGGACTTTCATCGCATCGCAAAGGTAGAGTGGCGGGCGGACGGCAGTTGATGACGCGCACGGCAATCATCACCGGTGGAACCGGCGGACTCGGGTCCGCGGTGGTCGGACGACTGCTCGGAGAAGGCTGGCGCGTCGTCGTGCCGTGGGTGGCCGAGCGGGAGCTCGAGCGCCTCGAGCACCACGAGCGACTGGAGCTGATTCCGGCCGACCTGTTCGATCCGCAAGCCGTCGCGGCGGTTGCCGCCGCGGGAGCCGCGGATCCGCAGGCGCCGCTGCGCGGCCTGGTCAATCTGGTCGGCGGATTCGCGGCCGGCGGCCGCGTCCACGAAACCCCGATCGACGCGTTCGAGGCGCAATTTCGGCTGAATCTGCGGCCGACCTATCTGATGACCCAGGCTGTACTGGGCACGATGCTCGCACAGGGCGACGGTGCGATCGTTTGCGTCGGCACCCGGGCCGCGGTGGTGCCGTTCTCCGGGGCCGCCGGGTACATCGCCTCAAAGGCGGCGGTGATCGCGTTTGCCCAAGCCCTGGCCACGGAGTACAAGCAGGACGGGATCCGCTGCAACGTGATCTTGCCGAGCGTGATCGACACGCCGGCCAACCGGTCCTCGATGCCAGAGGCCAAGCACGAACGCTGGGTCAAGCCGGCCGAGATCGCCGGCGTGGTTGCGCACCTGCTCTCGGCGGATGCGGCGCCCACCAGCGGAGCGGCCATCCCGGTCTACGGCCGGGCCTGAGCGACAGCCTCTTGGTCTAGGATCCGCTTATGCAACGTAAGGGGTGGACGCTGCTCGTCGTCTGTGTGGGCACGTTCATGCTGCTGCTCGACATCACGATCGTCAATGTGGCACTGCCCAAGATCGCGATCGAGCTGAAGGCCAGCTTCTCGGACATCCAGTGGGTGATCGACGCTTACGCGCTGACGCTGGCCTCCGTGCTGTTGACCACAGGCGCTCTAGCCGACCTGTTCGGACGCCGCCTGGTGTTCGCCATCGGCCTGGGGCTGTTCGCCTTCACCTCGTTGCTGTGCGCGCTGTCGCCGAGCGCACTGTTCTTGATCTTGGCCCGGGCCGGCCAGGGAATCGGCGGCGCGATCATGTTCTCGACCTCGCTGGCTCTGCTCGTACAGGAATTCCACGGCAAGGAGCGAGGCATGGCGCTCGGGGTATGGGGCGCGACGATCGGCGGTGCGGCCGCCGTCGGTCCCCTGCTTGGCGGCGTCCTGACCGAGGGGTTCGGCTGGGCCTCGATCTTCTACACCAACGTCCCGATTGGCATCGCGGCCGCGGTTCTGACCATGACCAAGATCGCCGAGTCGAGTGATCCCGCCGGCACCCGCATCGACTGGATCGGGACGGTCACCTTCACCGGCGCACTGTTCCTGCTCGTGCTGGCGATCATCCGCGGCAACTCCGAGGGCTGGGGGAGCACCCTCATCGTCGCCCTGTTTGCCGCCTCGATCGTCCTCCTGGCCACGTTCCTCGTCGCTCAGTTCGTCCAGGACAACGCGATGCTCGACGTGTCGCTGTTCCGCAAGCCGACGTTCGGCGGGGCCTCGATCGTCGCCTTCGCGCTGTCCTCGTCGATGTTCGCGATGTTCCTCTACCTGACGCTGTACCTCCAGACGATCTTGGGCCTCTCGCCGCTCCAGACCGGTCTGCGCTTCCTGCCCGTCACCGTGCTCTCGTTCTTCGTCGCCGGGTTGTCGGGGAACCTGTCCTCGCGGGTTCCGGTCCGTCTTCTGCTCAGCCTCGGGCTGATGCTGGTCGCCGGGGGCCTGCTGCTGATGCGGGGACTGACCGGCACCTCGGTGCTGGACTGCGCTGCTGGTCGGGTTCGTCGTCGCCGGCGCGGGGATCGGTCTGGTCAACCCGGCGCTCGCCTCGACCGCGGTCGGCGTGGTACCACCGCAGCGCAGCGGCATGGCCTCCGGGATCAACTCGACCTTCCGCCAAGTCGGGGTCGCCACCGGAATCGCGATCCTCGGCGCAATCTTCGAGAGCGCGATCTCGTCCAAGCTGGCCCCGAAGCTGGCCGGCACCCCCGTGGCGGCCCACACCTCACAGCTCGCGCACGCGATCGCGGCCGGCGGCACGCCGGCGGTGGTCCACGGCATCCCGCTCGCGCAGCGCGCTCAGGCCAACGCCGCGATCCACAGCGCGTTCGCCGGCGCGATGAACGACATCCTGCTGGTCGGCGCGATCGTCGCCCTGGCCGGAGCGGTCCTCGGCCTCGCGCTCGTGCGCGGCAGTGACTTCGTCACCTACGGGGCAGCGGAGCCGGAGCCCGAGGCGGCCCCGGTCGCCGCCTAGTCTGCCTCGCCACCGCCGATGATCCAGCCGCTCATCGAGCATCGGCGGAGCTTTGCCGGCTACGGCACACGAGTGCTGGAGCTCGAAGGCGAGGGCGTACCGATGGTGATGTTCCACGGCTATGCCGACAGCGCCGATACCTGGCGTCAGACGCTCGCCCTGCTGGCCCGTCAGGGCCGCCGGGCGATCGCGGTCGACCTCCCCGGTTTTGGGACCGCCGACCGGCTGCATGCCGATCCGATCCTTCCGCAGCTGGACGAGTTCGCGGCGGCGGTGCTGGCCTACGCGGCGGGGCGCCCGCGCCAGCCGGCCCTCGCGGTCGGAAACTCGCTCGGCGGCTGCGTCTGCCTGCGCCTGGCCGAGCGCAAGGGCCCGCGCCTGGCCGGTGTCGTCGCCATCGCGCCCGCCGGGCTACAGATGTCCCGACTGCTGTACCTCGTGCAGGCCGACCCGGTGCTGCGCTCGCTCCTGGCGCTGCCGGCGCCGGTACCCGCGGTCGTGCTCAGGGCCGCCGTCGCACGGCTCTACCTCCAGCTTGCGTTCGGGGCGCCGCGCTCGGTCGATCGCCGGGTCGTCTCGGCGTTCACCTATCACCATCGCCATCGGGCAACGGTCGCGGGCTATCTGGAAACAGCGCGGCGACTGATCCCGGAGCTGCGGCGGCCGTTTACGCTCGAGCGGATCACGACTCGAGTGTTGTTGGTGTGGGGCGATCGCGATCGCCTCGTGTTTCACAGCGGCGCCGCGCAGGTGTTGAGCACCGTGCCCGGCGCCCGGCTCGAGCTGCTCCACGGAGTCGGCCACTGCCCGCAGGTCGAGTCACCGGAGCGTTTGACAGAGCTGTTGCTGGAGTTCTGGCGGGACTCAGTCCCGGCCGCGGCCTGAGCTAAAGCCCCGCCGGGTGGCGCGCGACGAACGTGCTCAGGTCAGGCTCGCTGGCCGCGTGGTTTGACCACCGGCTCCCGGTCTGAGCCAGCGCGACGGTGTCAAAGCGCAGCCCAGCGACGTACATGAACGTGTGCCCGTTGTTGGCGAACACGGTGATCCACCTTCCCGGACCCGGCTTGCCCCAGCTCATCAGCTGCCCGGAGGTCATCGTGGTGCTGAGGATCCCGGCGGCCGCGAACACGAAGCTGAGCGAGCCCGAGCAGTCGTAGGCATTGTCGATGAACGTCCCGTGGCCACCCCCGAAGCGGTAAGGAAGGTGGGCGATCTGGTTGCCGGCGACGATCAGCTGCTGGATGATCGCCGGAGCGTCCTGGGGCGCGAGCGCCAGGCCCTGCGGCGTCAGCGTCGCCACACCCGGATGGGCGGCGAGGCCGCTGGCCGCCAGCTCGCGGCGGATCTGCGCATCGGAGACCGGCTGAGGCAGGGGACCGCTGGGGGGCCCGACGCTGACGCCCGCGCTGACTCCGGCGTCGGCGCCGGGCCCGTTGCCGGAGGGCGACGCGGCTCCCGCCACTGGTTCGACCGCCTGCGGGTGGGCGTGCAGCGTCGGGGCGCTCGGCAGCGACGTCAGATCCGCAGACCTGGCCGGGGCCGGGCTGCTCTGACGAGCGCCGCACCCGGCAAGAAGCACCGCGACCGTGACGAGCGCAGCGGCGAGGCGAGTACGCACGTGCGTCATTATGCCGCGCCCGCTGCGTGCCAGCGCCGGGAGCCGGGCGAGCGACTAGTCCTCGAAGCGGCCCTGGTAGAGCGCGAACACGGCGCCCTGCGGATCGCTTGCGGCGCCCAGCGCCATGCCTTCGCCGATCTCCATCGGGCCCATGATCGCGTTGCCGCCGAGCTCGGAGATCCGCGCCAGACTGGCCTGCACGTCGTCGCTCCCGAAGTAGACGAGCCAGTAGCACGGTTCGGACTCGGTGGCCGCCCGGACGCCGCCGTTGCTCCGGCCATCGCGATTCTTGATCGTCATGTAAGGCATCCCGAAATCCTCGACCGGCGTCATCGTCCAGCCGAACAGCTCGGAGTAGAACGATGCGGACGCATCCAGGTCGGTGCTGACCAGCTCGTTCCAGCTCAGCAGGCCCGGCCCGTTGACCAATGCGGCCCCAGGATTGTTCTTCGGTTCCCAGACCAAGACGAAAGCACCCTGGGGGTCTTGGACGACGCCCATCCGCCCGGCGTCCATGACATCGAAGGCGGGTGCGTGGACGGTTGCGCCGAGATGCTTCGAGCGCTCCAGCGTGTCATCTGCGCTCTCGACGGTGACGTACGAATTCCACGCCGGCGGAGCCCCCGCCTCGCGCTGCTGCGGCTGCTGCGGGGAGATCGCAGCGACGGCCTCGCCGCCGAGCTGCATCATCGAGTAGACGATTCCGTCGCCGACGGCCCGGTCGTCCGCGCTCCAGCCGAACAGGTTGCCGTAGAAGCCCTTGGCGGCCTCCTGATCGGTGGTCGTCAGGTCCGCCCAGCTGAACGTTCCCGGGGTGTAACGCGCTCGCTTTCCCATGACGTGACCCTACACCGACTCAGACAGCCATACACTCCGCCGATGCCCGAGTTCACGCTCAAGAACCTGATCGAGGTCGACGACTCGGTCGCCAACCGCGGCCCCGAGAACGGGGCCCGGTTCGTCTGGACGGACTAGTCCCGGGAGACCCACCAAGCGCGATGCGACTGCTGATCACGGGCGCCGCGGGGATGCTCGGCCTGGATGTGGCGGCGGCCGGCCGGGCCGACCACGAAGTGACCGCCGCGCCGCGAGCCGAGCTGGACATCACCGATCTGGATGCGCTGACCGCGTCCGTCAGCCGCGCTCGGCCAGATGTGGTGATCAATTGCGCGGCGTATACGAACGTGGATCTTGCGGAGCGCTCGATCGAGGCGGCGTGCGCGGTCAACGGTGACGGGGCCGGCAACGTGGCCCGCGCGGCGGCAGCGGCCGGCGCGTGGACGATCCACGTGTCGAGCGACTACGTATTCGACGGAACCAAATCCGAGCCGTACTTGGAATCGGATCCCGTCGCGCCGGCGTCGGCCTACGGGCGCTCGAAGCTGGCCGGGGAGCAAGCGGTGGTCAGGGCCGCGCCCGACGCGCACACGATCGTTCGCTCGTCATGGCTGTTTGGGCCCGGAGGGCCATGCTTTCCCGCCACGATCCGCCGGCTGGCGAGCGAGCGGGACGAGTTGAGCGTGGTTGATGATCAGCGGGGCTGTCCCACGTTCACCGGCCACCTCGCCCGTGCCCTGGTCAGCCTGACGGCGCAGCGGCCGCTCGGCGTCGTGCACGTGGCCGGGTCAGGGGAGTGCACGTGGTTTGAGTTTGCCCGGGAGATCGTCGCCCGCTCCGGCGAGTCGTGCGAGGTCAAGCCGACCACGACGGCGGAGATGGCCCGTCCCGCGCCGCGGCCGGCGTACAGCGTGCTCGGCACC
>CAXMLR010000214.1:0-2944 GCA_964194275.1 uncultured Solirubrobacterales bacterium | reverse complement strand
ACACCGGACTGTGCCCCGAGGGCTTCGCTGGTGAACTCGAACAGGGTCCGCGTGTAATAGTCGAGTCCCCGTACAAGCGTCGTGTCGAGCTCGTAGGGGATTCCGGCGTCTTCCAGCAGGACGCGGACCTGCGCGAAGTGTTCGGCATCGTCGGCGGCGAGGCGGTCCATCAGCTTGGGGGCGCCGCGCATCGTCTCCTGGGTGCGTGGATCGCTCGCGTCGAACGCGCGCATCGGGTTCAGCTCGATGCGGGCCCTGACCTCGCTGCTCAGCCCGTCCTCGTGCTCACGCAGATACGTGGTCAGCTCACCGCGGTACTCATTCCGGGTCTCCGGTGAGCCGAGGCTAGCGAGCCGAAGCCGCACATCCTTGACCCCGAGGGCGCCGAGCAGCTCCGAGAGAACGACGATCAGCTCCGCGTCGGCGTCGGGGCCCGAGGCACCGATCACCTCAGCGCCAACCTGCCAGAACTGGCGGTAGCGCCCGCGCTGCGGCGCCTCGCTGCGAAAGAAGCTCGACAGGTACCAGAGCTTGACCGGCTGCGGAAGCTTGTGCATGCCGTGCTCGATGTAGGCCCGGCAGACCGGAGCCGTTCCTTCCGGACGCAGCGTCAGCGATCGCCCGCCGCCGTCGTCAAAGCTGTACATCTCCTTCTGGACAATGTCGGTGGCCTCCCCCACCCCCCGCGCAAACAGCTCCGTCGACTCGAAGGTGGGCGTCTCGACGCGGCGAAAGCCGGCGGCGCCCAGGATCCGCCGCACGTGCGTCTCGAGCAGCTCACGGCGATCCGCGTCTTCGGGCAGGACGTCATAGGTGCCCCGAGGCGCTTGAATCATGCTCTCGTCCGAGCGGGCCCGGTCACTGCTGCGCGAGCTCGCGCAGGAACGGGTTCGTGGCGCGCTCCCGCCCGAGCGTCGTGATGCCCATGTGGCCCGGGTAGACGGTCGTCTGCTCCGGGAACCTCGACACCAGCGAATCGATCGACGCGAGCAGCGTCGGCCAGTCACCACCCGGAAGGTCGACCCGTCCAACCGATCCCTCGAACAGCACGTCCCCCGAGAACAGCGCGCCCTCGTCGGCGAGTGCGTAGGTCACATGCCCCGGGCTATGGCCGGGCGTGAACAGCACCTCGATCGACAGTCCGGCCAGGTCCAGCGTCTCGCCACCCGTGACGGTCTGGTCGGCCTCGTAGCTCTCGAACGGACCGAAGCCGGGCCAGGGCACGAAGTCCATGATGTTCGCGAGCACGTGGCGCTCGAGCTCGGGGCAGACGACCGGAGCCCCGGTCGCGCGGGCCAGCGGTGACACCGCGCCGACGTGGTCGAAGTGCGTGTGCGTGAGCAAAATCGCCTCGAGCTGCTCGATCTCGAGCGCGCGCAACGCCTCGAGCAGGCGGTCGGGCTCCTCTCCGGGATCGATGATCACGGCCCGCTTGGAGCCCCGCTCACGCACGATGAAGCAGTTCTCCTGCACCGGGCCGACGGTGAACATGCGAACGTCGATCATCACGCCCGGTCCCGTTGGCGCTGCCGGCGACGGTAGAGATACGTCTCCAGGTAGTAGCCCGCGGGTACGTACAACACCAACGCGAAGACAGCGAACACCACCGCCGAGAGAACGTGGTTCTTCCCCTTCTGGACGACGAGCAGGAAGATGAACATGATCGCGGCGGCGAGCGCGGCCCGGGTCAGCGATGACCTCCACGTCGGCGGGGTGTTCAATCGCCTCTCACGAGCGCTCACCCGCGACTGCTTCTTGCGCTCCTCGGCGGTCGGCGGGCGGCCGGTGCGACCCCGGGAAGAGATCGTGCCCGCCGCGGTCCCGCGGTGCTTTGTTCGGCGCTTGCGCTTGGTCTGAGCCATCGTCCCCGGGAGCTTAGTGGGCCTGCGTGCGCGGGGGTTCGAGATCTGAAAGTACGTCCTCGAGGATCCTCCTTCCACGCACCGGCACGTCGTCCGGGAATCCGCGGAAGGCGGCCCGTGGAGCGAGCCCTACGAGCTCGGCTTCGCCGACCGGCGCGTGTCGTCGTACGGCGGCCACCACTCCGGCCAACGGAGTGGCGCAGTGGTCCTCGACGTTGGTCGACACCTGGGCGACCCCGAGGCGATCAAGCCAGAGGCCGATCGCGCGGACGCCGGGCAGACCGTCCGGGCCTCCCTCGCGGATCCGGGCCGCTATCCGCTGCGCGTCGAGCAGAGTGGCGGGAGCTGCCAGCTCGAGGTTGAACGCCACCAGCGGCGCTCGCGCCGCCACCAGTACGGCACCGCCACGGCGGTGCAGGCGACGAGGACCGAAGTCCGGAGCCAGCTCGCCGGCCTCCACGCGAGCGGCCAGCGCCGCCGGACCGCCGCGTCGCAGCTCCGCACGGGTGCGCCCGGCGGCCAGCAGGCCGTACAGGAAGACCGGCAGCTCCAGCTCGTTTCCCAGCAGATCGGCGAGCACCAGTGCCTCGGCGCAGGCCGCGCCCCGGTTGCCCTCCTCCAGGTAGACGATCGGCGCGACGTCGATCGCGCCCACCCGCGGGTGGATGCCCTCATGGACGGCGACATCAACCTGCACGAGCGCTTCCTTTGCCCCGGCCAGCACCGCGGGGGCCAGGCTTCCGGGCCAGCCGGCCAACGTGAACACGCTGCGGTGGTGGTCCGGATCACGGTGCACGTCGACCAACTGGCGACCAAACGCGCTGGCGATCGCCTCGATCGCCGAGTCGTCACGTCCCTCGGAGACGTTCGGAATCGCCAGCAGGCGCGTCAAGCGTGTGCGGAGCGCGGCGTCTCGAGCACCCAGCGACCGGTCTCGAGCACACGCTCGTCGTCGATCTCAATGGTGGCGTCGGTGACGACGACGTCGAGGTGGATCGGTACCGACACGCTGCCGCCGATGCCCGCACTCGCACCGAACGCCACGTGCACGGTTCCCAGGATCTTCTCGTCCTCGAGCACGT
>CAXMLR010000213.1:0-4789 GCA_964194275.1 uncultured Solirubrobacterales bacterium | reverse complement strand
ACCAAGCACGGCAACACCGTTCGCTACGCAATCAGCGAGCCGGCAGTATTCGAGCTCTGCGACCAGGTCTGCGGCAGTGTCAGCCGACAGCTACGCGACCTCGAAGCGATCCTCCACGCCAGCGGGTAGCCGCAGTCGCCTGATCGAGCGTCGCGAGCTGCGCGGCGAGTGCATCAGCCCGCGCGCGCTGCTTGTAATCGCCGTTGACCGCTGTGCAGATCGTGGTAGTCGACGCGTGAGGCCGCGTGATGGGCATCTCACCCACATGTCACGGTAGCCCGAACGCAGAGCAACCCAGCGGGTCCGCGGCATAGGGCGATTTCGACCCCCCTGTCCCGTTGGCTGGACATCATGGGGCCCGGGTCGAGGGCGGCTGCGGCATGTAGGGAAGCAGGCGCGGATAGCCGCTGTAGGCCTGGTTGCCACCGGCGTCGCCAGGCTGCGTATAAGCATTGTTGCGGAACGATCCGGGAAATCCGAAGGCGGTGCCAGGGTCCATGAACAGGAAGAAGCGGGCAAAGTACCCCTTGGCGTCGCGGCTCGCGCCGAGGTCGCCCGTGTTCGAAAACCAGGCCGCGAGGCTGTCGCGTCGAGCTCCGAGGTAGCGCACGGCCGTAACGAGATTGCGGAGCGCCGGCCCGATGCTCAGCGACACCGGGTTGGCGAGGCTGAGCACGGTGCGGGTCAGCGCGAGTACCGGGAGTGCGACGTGGTTGAAGGCCGACAGGCCGGCGATCACCGAGCTGGTCGCATCCGTCACCGGCGGCAGGAACCTCAGTGCCGAGGTGAGCGGAGGCGCCGCGATCCGCAGGTCCGCCAGCAGAGGCTTGGCATCCTGGAGCAGCGGGCGGGCGTGGTGCAGCGTGACTTGAGCCGTAGAGAGCAGCAATGGAAGCTCGGTGATCCCGGCTCGCAGCGCCGCGTCGCGAGCGGCGATTGCGCCTAACGTGGCACGCGCGTCGGAGACGATTGCCCGCACGGCCGACTGCCGCTCCCCGAGCTGGGCGACTACGACCCGCGCGGCCTGAACGCCACTGGCGATGTCGCCCGCCTGCCCCTGCAGAACATCGGTCAGGTTTCGCAGCTCAACCGTGGCAGCGTTCAGCTGTGTGAGCGTATCCCCCACCTGCGCAGGGGCTCCGGGCGCACCAGCCCCCACCGCAGAGGTCTCGAGCAGCGCCTTCAGGTGCCGACGGGAAGCAGGGTTGAGCGCGTTCAGCGCCTGGTCGATCTCGATCGCGGCCGGCAGCGTGCTGCGCGCCGGGAGGCGCGCACCGCTGGTGAGCGGGCCGAGCACCCGGTGGCCAGGATCCAGGTCGACGTAGCTCTCGCCGAGGAGCGTCTTCTCGCCGACCCGCACCGTCGCATCGCGGTAAATCGGCGCGTAGCGCGACTGAACGCTGAAGGTGACATCCGCCGTCGTGCGGTGGAGCACGATGCGCTCGACCTGACCGACCTTGACACCGCGTACGGAGACATCCGAGCGCACGGCCAGCTCCTTGCTGTCGGGAAACGTCGCGCTCACGCGGTACTGGTTGGAGAGACGCAGCGCGGGACCGCCGAACTGCCCCATCAGGTACACGAACAGTGCGGCGCTGACGATCACGGCCACTACCAGTCCGACCCCTCCCGGCCTGCTGACACGGAGATTCATCGGTTCAAGCCCGGAAACGTCGGAGACAAAACGGTGGGCACGACCGAGCCGGGCAGCCCCGGGATCAGATAGCGCACCAAACAAGCGAGCGGATTGGTATGCAGGCACACGCGCGTCAGCGCAAGCACCGAGTCGGCCTGCGCGCGCGCGAGCAGCTTACCGCTCGCATTGGCCGGGAAGCCAACGTCAGCGGGGTTGAAGGTGTCGAAGAAGCCGAGCCCGCGCAGGATCGGGCCGTTCACGTCGTTGGTCGAGAAGACACCGGAGAAGTTGTCGCCAACTTCACCGATTCCGCTCTTGTCCCTGTTGATGTCGCGCAGAATCGGCAGCAGATCGGCGACCGGCGAGCGCAGTGCACCCGCGGCTGGCCCGAGCGCGGTCAAAGTTGCATGCAGGTCGTGCACGGGCTGCGCGCCGCGACTCGCGAGCGCGGCGAGGTCATTGACCAACCCGTTCCCGGTGGGGACGAATGCTCGCAGCGCAGACAGTGCGCCGGGGAGCCGGCGCGCAAACGGCCGCAGGCGTTCGAGCGCGGGATCGAGCGACGGTGCCAGGTCGGTGATTGCGCCCATCGCGGCGGAAAGGGCTGCCAGCGTCGAGGGCAGCACCCGCACGGTATTGGAGAGCTGGGCATCGCGGGTGGCAGTAACGCCAAGCGTGCGCTGGCCGGCGTCGACTACGGTGGCGAGATCTTGGTGCCGGTTGCCTAATTCGGTGACGAGCTTGTCAAGGTCGCCCACCAGCCGCACGAGCAGTCCCCGGCGCTCCGCAAGCTGGCGCGTCACGACCGTCGAAACGCCGACGAGCCTGCCTAGCTGCCCGATGCCGGAGCGCAGTGCCCCCGCGCGGTTCGCCAGCCCCGTCGAGAGCTGGCCCAGCAGCACCTGCACCTGAGCCCGGGTGTTGGCATCCAGCGTGTCGATCAGGCGGTCAAAGCCAACTGTACTCGAGGTGGCGGCGGGCGAGATCGACGATCCCGACGGCAGCGGACCGGCCGTGGGCGACCCTGGCACTATGTCGATCATGAGGTCCTCGAGCGCCGACCGCGGGATGATCCGCACGTGCGCGTCGGAGTGAATCTTTCCATTGACCGAAGCTGGCAGCTCTAGCGTGGCGATGGCCCGGCCTTGGTGGTATTCGACGGCAGTCACGCGCCCGAGCGGCACCCCGGCGACGGTCACCGGCGAGTGGTTTTGCCCGCTCAGGCCAGCCGCGTCCGTGAACGCGGCACGCAATTCGTAATGGCTGGGGCCTATCCACGGCAGTTGCACGTACTCGTGTGAGAACAGGTAGCCGACCACGCCGACGGCCAGCAGTGCCTCAAGCAGGATGAGCGTCCGCCCAAAGCTGATCCTCCCCGGCCGGGTGCGCGCCCGCTTCACGGCGAGCATGCTCCTGCGGCGGCGAGCGTGGCCGCCAGCCGGGCCTCGACCTTTTCCAGCAGCGTGCACGGTGGCGCAGGGAACCCGATGCCCGTGAGGAAGCGGAAACCGAACCGCATGTAATGCCCGGCTCCCATCGCTCCGGGCTCCTTTCCGGTTTGGAACGGGCGGGAGGCGCCGCCGCCGCCCTCGAACAGATTGATGAACGACAGGTAGGCCGGGATCCCGAGCTTCTTGGTGGGCGCGTGGAGAGCGGGCAGCAGTGAGCTGTTGAGCAGGCTGAGACTGGGCTGGAGGTTTTTCAGGACCGCCAGGGTGTCCGGCACGGCGAGAGCGCCGGCGCGGAGCGCGGCGCGCAAGTCGGCGAGGAGCGGGGCAGCCTGCCGCAATGCCGGTCCGAGCGCCCGAACCAGCGGCAGAGCTTGCCCGAGGGTCGGGGACAGCACGGCGAGCCCGGGAAGGAGCGCGAGCGCGAGCGGATCGAGCCGGGCAACGATCCCATCCAGCGCCTGACCGCCGGCCTGCAGCCGCGCGAGCGCCGGCGGCAGCGCGGCCAGCGTGCCATCGAGCGGCATCCCGGCATCCGGATTGATCGCGGCGAACGTCGTCGCGGCCGCCCGGACCAGCGGAACGAGCTGGGCTTGGCGAGCGGCGAGTGCGTCGACGGTCTGGGAGAGTCCGTGCAGCGCACCGGCGAGCTCGGTTCCATGTGCCCCCTGGGCGGCGAGCGCGGCCGGCGCCAGCGTACTCGTGAGCGCCGGCGCCTGCAGGAGCGTGCGCTGAAGGCCGACGCGGCCGATCCCCGTGAGCACCGGGCTCAGCTCGCGCATGGTCGCTTGCGTCGCAGCCCGCGTCGACGGATTGAAAACGCGTAATGCCTCGTCGAGTGGCACATACACCCGGGTGTGGCGGAGCGGGATCACCGCGTCCCCCAGCGGCGGCGCGGTCGGGCTCCCGGGATGCAGCGCGAGGTACGCGGTGCCTTCGAACGCCAGGTGAGGACGTAGCTCGGCGGTGGCGTCGGCGTGGATGGCTCCGACGGAGGGGTCGAGCTGCAGCGTCAGCAGCACGTGGCTCCCCTCACGCTTGATATCGCTGACCTGGCCGATCGATGTCCCGGCCATTCTCACGTCGGCGCCGACGACGCCGATCCCGGAGGCGTCGGCCAACCGGACGCGGACAGTCTCATGTGACGCGAACGGGTTCGGCTTGACGGTTCCCACCATGATCACCGCGATCACCGCCGCGATCACCGCGGCGCCGACGATCCGGGTCTGGTTGGGCGCGAGCCCGCGGTGGCGCACGCGCCTGGTGCCCGCGGCCGCGGCGCGGCGCACGCTTCCGCTCGCGAGCGGCGCTGGGCGGGGGGGCGGCGGCTGCCGGGTCACGGACACGCCGTCCGATCGTTTCCGACCTGGCCAGGGGCTGGGTAGGGATTGCGCGCGTGCTCGCAGGTGAACACTGGTGCGAAGCGAACCGCCCGCGCGCCCTTGGCCTGTCCGGCGCCATAGTGAAAGCCGCCCCAGGTCGTGAACCCGTGTGGTCCCGCGTAGAGCTCGGCCCGATAACGCGAGACGTACGCGGCTAGCGGCTGCAGCGCGGCCGCCAGTGGTCGCAGCGAGGCCGCGCCGTCGTACAGCTGCGTGAGCACAGGCCCCAGCACGTCCAGTACCGGATTGGCTGCGTGGGCCAGCTCGGACAGCTGTACGAGCTGCGCTCGGCGCGCGAGCAGCCGGTTGAGACTGGGTAGGGC
>CAXMLR010000212.1:0-2034 GCA_964194275.1 uncultured Solirubrobacterales bacterium | reverse complement strand
CTCACTTGCTGGAGGCGGCACCTGGGGTGCGGGTGCTAGTCACGAGCCAAGCGCCGTTACGGCTTCGCCCGGAGGTCGTGATGGCGGTTGGCCCGCTTCGGATTCCGGACGACAGCGAGGTCGACGTTGATTCGCTTGAGGGGATTCCAGCGGCTGAGCTGTTCCTAGACCGGGTGCGGGCGGCGGATCCAGCGTTCAGGCTCGATCGAGACGACGCTGCTGCGCTCGCTGAGCTGTGCCGCCGGCTGGACGGGCTGCCGCTGGCGCTCGAGCTTGCTGCCCCGCGGGTGCGGCTGGGCGGCCTGCGCCGGCTGCTGGCGGGGCTTGAGCGGGGTATCGATGCGCTTGGATCCGGCGCACGGGATCTGCCGGCTCGCCAGCGCGGACTGCGCGCCGCGCTCGACTACACCGTGTCGCTGCTGGACGAGCAGCCGCGGCAACTGTTCGCGGGGCTCGGCGCGTTCGCCGATGCGTGGACGATCGAGCAGCTGGAGCGAATGTTCGCCGAGGAGTTGGACGTGTGGGAGGCGTCGGCGGCGCTGCTTGACCTCTCGCTGATCCGCACCCGCGGCGACGGGCGGTTGACGATGGCAGAGCCCATACGCTCGTACACACAGTCGCTGCTCGTGCGCGATGGACGTGAGGAGGAGTGTCGCCGCCGGCACGCAATGATGCTGGCCGAGGAAGCGGAGGTGATCCACGACAACATATTGTTCGAGATGCGCTCGCTGAGCGCGAGGACAATCGAGCTGGGACCCGAGTTCGCAGCCGCGATCCGCTGGAGCCGAGCTCACGAGCCGGGCTTGCATCGCAGGCTGGTGGCAGCGCTCGGAGTCCCCTACTACCTTTGCACCGTCCTGTCCCCCATCACCGACGACATCGTCGCGTGGGTCGGTAGCGACGGCTCCGCGGACGCCGTCTCGGCCCGGCTGCACCTGGCACATGCGACGGTTCTGATCAGCAAGGGCGACGTCGAGGCGGCGTGGAAGGCAGCGGGCGACGCCGCACAGTGCTCCCGGCAGCTCGGCGATCCCCGCGGCGAAGTGGTGGCGATCGCAATACAAGCCCAACTCGTCAACCAGGTTGGTCTTAAAGAACCGCGCACGTTCCAGCTGCTGGACGCGGCGATGAAGCTTCCTGTCGTGCAGCACGATCGCCGCCTGAGGGCGCTACTGCTCGGCGAGATCGGGTACAACCACTTCGTCTGGGGGCGTCTCGAGGAGGCCGATGCGCTGCTGTCGGAGATCGCGTCTGACCCCCGACTCGAAGATTCCTTCATCGGCATGTCTGCAATCAGCGGGTTGGGGGACTGCGCGATGGCCCGCGGTCAGTTTGATTCCGCGCTCCGCCGCTTCGCCGCCTGCTTGCGGTCAAGCTGGGGCAGTACGCCGATGGGTGCGCTATTTCACTGCTGGGAGATCGCCGGCGCGCTCGCCGGGCTGGGTCGCCACCGCGAAGCGATCGAGCTGGCCTCAGCCGTTGATGCCGTGGCCGAGCAGGAGGGTGTCGGACCGGTCGCCACTTCGCTCTACACCGCAGGGGTCCCCGAGCTGATCGCCGCTTCTCGCGCTCGCCTCGGGGAGGATGGCGCAGCGCAACCCAGGCAGCGTTCGCAAGTACGCGACCTCGACAGCCTGATCGACTGCGCGCTGACGCTGGCAGAAGAGCACGCGGCTGAAGAGGTCGGCCTGCCGCAGCCCCCAGCGACGTAACCCCGCAGGCATTCCACGAACGGTCACCTAACGGCTGGAGCGGAACGCATGCTCGGGTCGGACCCCGCAGCCACAAGCGTGGATTCATCGATCCAGCACCAGGTGACCGGCCGGCTCACCGCTTCGGTGGGACGCGCTTTCCGGTGGTCAGGCGCTCGACTGACGTCTCCTGTCGGCGTTACGACAGTCCAGCAGGCTTCAGCGGGCCGCGCGAGGCGACTGCTGTGGAACAGATCTGAGCTCCCGGAACGATCGCATTAAGCTCGTGGAAGCATTAGGGCACCAAGACGACCTTGCCGACGTTGCGCCGTTCGGCGATGAA
>CAXMLR010000211.1:0-10975 GCA_964194275.1 uncultured Solirubrobacterales bacterium | reverse complement strand
GGCGCTGCACGGCGCCATGGCGACCAACGAGCCCGTCGCCCCTGTCTTCTGCTTGGACGCGCGCCTGCTCCAGGGACGGCACCGATCTGCTTCGAGAACCAAGTTCATGCTCGAAGCGTTGACCGATCTGGACGATTCGTTGCGCGAGCTCGGAAACCGTCTTATCGTACGCGTCGGTCCGCCAGAACGAGAACTGCCGGCCCTGGCCCGGGACCTCGGGGCCGGGTCGATGCACTTCAGCGTCGACGCGGGCCCGTTTGCCCAGGCGCGCGATCGACGCGTGCGGCAGGCGATGCGAGACGCCGACATCGATTTCTGTCCGCATCCCGGGCTGTTCGTCATCGACCGCCCAGCATCGCTCGAGACGCGCGCCGGTCACCCGTACACGGTCTTCACCCCGTATCTGCGCTCTTGGCTTGATGCGCCGCGCCGACCGGTCCTGCCGCCCCCGGATTCGCTGCCCGGGCCGGCACGGGTTCGGATCGGGCGGATCCCGCGCCTGGAGGAGCTCGGCCTGAGCCAAGAAGTGCCCGATCCGGCTCAGGGAGGAGAGCGACCGGCGCGCGAGGCGCTCGCGCGATTCCTCTCCGGTGGCGCGGGCGCATATGACGAGCGGAACGACCTGCCCGCGGGCGAAGGCACGTCTCGCTTGTCTCCGTACCTGCACTTTGGCTGCATCTCGCCACGGGAGCTTGAGCATCGGCTCGGCCGGGGCAGGGGGCCCCAAGCCGTCCGTCGCCAGCTGTGCTGGCGCGATTTCTACGCCCAGGTGCTGCACAGCCACCCGGGCAACGCGCGCTCGGAGTTCCAGGCGCGCTACCGCGGCTCGATCCGCTGGAGTCATGCCAAGACGCGCTTTCAAGCGTGGTGTGAGGGACGGACCGGATATCCGCTGGTCGACGCCGGCATGCGGCAGCTCCGGCGCGAGGGGTGGATGCACAACCGTGTCCGTTTGGTGGTGGGCTCGTTTCTGACCAAGGACCTCGGCATCGACTGGCGCTGGGGCGAGCGCTGGTTCATGCGCTGGCTGATCGACGGCGACGAGGCGAACAACAACGGCAACTGGCAGTGGATCGCCTCAGTTGGCGTCGATCCGCAGCCCGCGTTTCGCCGGATCTACAACCCGGCGCGTCATCAGGAACGCTTTGACCCTGACGGCGCCTATGTGCGCCGGTACGTGCCTGAGCTCGAACCGGTGCCGCGCCGCTACCTGGCCGAGCCCTCGACGATGCCCGATGAGATCCAGTCCGAGTGCGGTTGTGTTATCGGACAGGATTATCCGGCCCCGATCGTCGACCACCTCGCGGCGCGCCGGGAGGCACTCGAGCGCTACCGCGTGGGGTAGACCTCGCGCAGCCGATGGCTGGCGAGGTCGTAGATGAATCCCCTCACCCGGTCGCGGTGGATCAGGAACGGCGACTCGCGAACGCGCTGGATCGACTGGCGGACATGGGTGTCGAGGTTGGCCAGTGTCTCGATCGCGAAGGGCGGCGGGCAACCGGCCGCCCGCTCGAGCTCTGCGCTGAACTCCTCCTCGTCGAGCGTCTGCATGCCACATCCGGTGTGGGCGATCAGCATCACGTCGGTGGTTCCCAGCCGCCGCTGGGACACCGCCAGCGAGCGGATCACGTCCTCGGTGACCGCCCCCCCGGCGTTGCGCAGGATGTGCGCTTCGCCGCTGCTCAGGCCGAGTGCGGAAAAGACGTCGATCCGCGCATCCATGCAGGCCACGATCGCGACCTTCAGGCGAGGCTCGGCTGAAGGGGGAGCCGCCGCCCTCTGGCTGGAGAGCCGATGATTGTTGGCCAGCAGCTGATCGATCACTTCCACGCGCGGGAGCCTAGACAAAGCTGGCGCTCAGCTCTCCAGCGGCAGCGCGTCGAGCAGGTCCCAGGAAGAGGCCAGCAGGCGCTCCGGTGGGAACTCGGGCTCGTCGAGGGCCAGCCGCCCTTGCTCCTCACCGATTGAGAGGAGCATCCGAGCCAGGATCTCGATGTCCAGCGCGGCCGGGGCCTCGGTCAAGGCGGCCAGTCCCCAGCGAACGAGCGGCTCGAGCCGGCGGGCAAGTTGCGAGCGACGGCGGTTGACGAGCTTCTGCAGCGCGATCGGCGCGCTCTCGGGACGCAGCAGTGCCACCCGCCAGGTCTGCGGCTGATCGACCACCGCGCCGAGGAAGCCGGCCAGAGCCCCGCCGAGCAGCTGCGCCGGGGTCCGCCCTTCCGGCGAGGCGGGCAGTAGCCCCTCAAGGACAGCGCGGGTGCGGCTGTCCTCGCGCCTTAGCAGCGACACCAGCAGCACCTGGAGGTTCGTGAAGCTTCGGTATACGACGACGCGGTTGACGCCGGCTCGCCGGGCGACCGCCTCGACGCTGAGTGCGTCGAATCCCTCTTCTGCCAGCAGCGCCAGCGTCACGTCCAGCAGCTGCTCACGCCGGTGCGCCCGCGGCATTCGGCCGCCGGCCGGGACAGTTGCCGGCGACCGAGATGGACCATGCGCCGCCGGGGCCTGCAGCACAGGCGGGGGTGTGCCGCGGGGCCGCGCGTCCGTCGGCAGCATCGAAACCAGGTCACGGCTTAGCCCGGCCAGCCGCTCGGGCGGGAACCGCCGTGGGTGGGCCAGCATCAGCCGGGCTGCGTCCTCGCCGGCCGCCACGATCAACCGGGCGCCGAGCGCGTGGTCGAGCCCGTGCGGACCGCCCCGCCGGTCGATCCCCCAGTCGAGCAGGGCGGTGACCCGTTCGGCAACGAGGCGGCGGCTGCGCTGGATCCGCTCGCGCAGCTCGCCCGAGCTCCCGCGGGGCGGCATCAGGACAAAGCGCCAGGTGCGGGGGTTCGCCTTAACAGCGCGCAGGAATGCGAGGATCGCGTCGACCAGGAACTGCTCAGGCTCGACGTCGCCCGGCTCGCCGCCGACGATCTCCAGCAGCGGCGCCAGCGCGGTCATCTCCTCCCGGTCGATCAGCGCCAGCATCAGCCGCTGCAGGTCGCCGAACATGTCGTAGACGACCGGGCGGGTCACGCCTGCGCGCTGGGCCACCGCCTCGACGGTGACCGCATCAAAGCCGCCCTCAGCCAGGACGTCGAGCGCGGCGTCGAGCAGCTGGCGGCGCCGGATCTCCGGGGCCAGGCGCGGAGTGCGCTGCGAGGGGGTGCTCACAGCGCAAGCCTTGCACGAAGTTGAGCTTGCGCGTTACCAAGATTGATGTAACGTGTATGTAGCTACATCAGTGTGACAACGATGTGCAACTGGAGGAAGGCGTATGCACGTAGGCTGGGCCGACGAGAAGGTGGTGCTGGTGACCGGAGCCGCACGCGGCATCGGCGAGATGACCGCACGCCGGCTGCACGTCCACGGGGCGAAGCTGGCGCTGGTGGGGCTGGAGCCGGATCGGCTGTCCGCGCTGGCGAGCGAGCTGGGAGAAGCGCGTGCGGCCTGGTTCGAGGCTGATGTCACGGACGTCGATGCGCTGCGGGAGGCGGTGGAGGGTGCCGTCGCTCGCTTCGGCGGGATCGACGTCGCCGTCGCCAACGCCGGCGTGCACTACGTCGGTGCCTTTGAGAAGACGCCGCTCAGCGTGCTCGAGCGCGAGCTCGAGATCAATCTTCTCGGCGTCCTGCGGACCGACCACGTGGTCCTCCCGCACTTGCTCCGTTCGGGCGGCTATCTGCTCAATGTCGCCTCGCTCGCAGCCGCCTCGCACGCGCCGCTGATGACCAGCTACGCGGCGTCCAAGGCCGGCGTCGAAGGGCTGACCAACAGCCTGCGCGGCGAGCTGGCGACGCGCGGGGTGGCGGTCGGCTGCGCCTACTTCGGCTTCATCGACACCGACATGGTGCGGGATGCCTTCGCGCATCCTTCGACCACCGCGATGCTGCCGCTGCTGCCCGGGTTCGTGCGCCGGCCGGTGCCGGTGAAACGGGCCGTGGACGCGATCGAGCACGGCATCCGAGAGCGGCGAGCGCGAGTATGGGCGCCCCGCTACGTCGGACTGGCGCTCGCGTCCAGGGGGTGGCTGCAGCCGCTGACCGAGGCGCGCGTCGGCCGCAGCCACAAGGTGGAGCAGGCGCTGGCGCTGATCGAAGCCCCCGTGGCGGACGAGACGCTCTCGGGGCGGGTCTGATGCTGCCCGAATACGAAGTGGCAATCGTGGGATCCGGCTTCGCCGGGCTGGGTATGGCGATCGAGCTGCGGCGGTCGGGATCGGAGGACTTCGTCGTCCTCGAGCGGGGCACGGAGCTGGGCGGGACCTGGCGCGACAACCACTACCCCGGCTGCGCCTGCGACGTTCCGACGCCGCTCTACTCGTACTCGTTCGCGCCGAACCCTCGCTGGTCGCACATGTACGCGCGTAGCGAGGAGATCCGCACTTACCTCGAGGACTGTGCTGCGCGCTTCGGCGTCCGGGAGCATCTCCGCCGCGGCGCCGATGTGACCGGCGGGCGCTGGGATGCTGCGCGCCAGCGCTGGGAGATCGATGTCGACGGTGAGCCGGCCCTGAGTGCCCGCTTCGTGATCGGTGGCTTCGGAGGGCTCAACCGGCCGTCGTTTCCGAACATCGAGGGGCTCGAGGACTTCGACGGACCCGTGTTTCATTCTGCGCAGTGGGATCACTCGGTGGCGCTCGAGGGCCGGCGCGTCGGCGTAATCGGCACCGGTGCGAGTGCGATCCAGCTGATTCCGCGCGTGGCGAAGCTCGCCTCCGAGGTCACGGTGTTCCAGCGCACTGCCCCGTGGGTGGTCCCGAAGATCGACCGCCGGATCCCGGCATGGGAGCAGGCGCTCTACGCAAAGGTCCCGCTGACCCAGAGGCTCGTCCGCGGCATGATCTTCGCCATCACCGAGGGCGTTGGCGTCGCGATCACCCGGGCGCCGCGACTGATGGCGATCGGCGAGGTCTGGGCACGCAGGCACATGCGCCGCGCGATCTCAGACCCACAGCTGCGGGAGGCGGTGGAGCCGGCGTATCGCCTCGGCTGCAAGCGGATTCTGGTCTCCAACGACTACTACCCGGCGCTGGCCCGCGACAACGTCGAGCTGTTGAGCAGCGGGATCGAGCGCGTCACCCCCACGGGCGTCGTCTGCGCGGACGGCTCAGAGCGCGCGCTCGACGTGCTCGTGTGCAGCACCGGCTTTCGTATCGAAGAGGTGTTCGCGCATCTCGACATCCGCGGCCGTGACGGAATCACGCTGACCGAGGCCTGGGCCGGCGGGATCGAGGCGCACCGCGGGACCACCGTGGCCGGTTTCCCGAACCTGGCGCTGCTGTCCGGGCCGAATACCGGGACTGGCAGCACCTCACAGGTCTACATGATCGAGGCCCAGATCCACTACGTGCTCGAGCTGCTGCGAACCTTGCGTGAGCGACCTGCCGGCACGATCGAGCCGCGCGCGGAGGCGCAGGCCGACTACAACCGCTGGCTGCAGAAGAACATGCAGCGCACGGTCTGGCTGCAGGGCGGCTGCGACAGCTGGTATCTCGATGACGAAGGCGTCAACCGCACGTTGTATCCCGGCCCCTCATCTTCGTTCTGGCGCTCGCTGCGCCAAGTCCGCGAGCACGAGTATCAACTGCAGCCGGTCCGAGCGCCGGCTCCCGACCGAGTCGAGGTGGCGGCATGAACCTGTTTGCGGTAGCCGCCCCGCCCGCCGGCGGGGCTCCGCTGGGTCAGGTGATCGGTGCGACCGTGGCTGGGCTGCTGCTCACGGCCGCGCTGCTGGTGATCGGCATGCGATATCGGGCCGGGCGAACAAAGATGCTAGAGACGCTGGCCGCGCCGTTCACCTGGCTGCTCCGGGTACCGGCCTGGGCGGCCCTGCCGGTCGCGCTGGCGACCGGTTCGCTGGTGCTGGCCGGGGCCGGCTTCTACTGGGACGTCGCGGTTCACATCGACCGCGGCCGCGACCCGGGACCGTTCGGCACCCCGGCTCACTACCCGATCCTGCTCGGGCTGTTCGGGATCTTCGCCGCCGGGTGGCTCGCGCTGGTCATGGCCCGCGGGACCGAGGCCGGCCGCACCGGCGTGCGGCTCAGCTCCACCTGGACCGTCCCCACCAGCGGCCTGGTGATGATGGCCTGCGGGGGATTTGCACTGATGGGGTTCCCGCTCGATGACGTCTGGCACTCGATCTTCGGTCAGGACGTGACGCTGTGGGGACCGACGCATCTGATCATGCTGACGGGCGGACAGCTGATGATCCCGACGATCCTCGGCCTGCTGCTGGAGGGCCGAGCGGCGGCCGGCGTCGCCACGCCGACCGGCACCGCGGCCCACCCGGGTCGTGCGGCGCGTTGGGGCGCGCGCGCGATCGCTCTCTCGGGTGCTGGTGGCGTGCTGGCCGGGCTGACCATCTACCAGGCCGAGTTCGGCTTTGGCGTGCCGCAGTACAACCTGCTGTTCCAGCCGGCGCTGCTGGCCTTCACCGCCACCCTGGCCCTGGTCTTCGGCCGCGCCGTGACCGGACGCGGCGGCGCGCTCGGGGCGGCCGCGTTCAACATCGTGGTGAGCGGCGGATTCGTCCTTTTCGTCGGACCGTTGGCCGGGGAGACGACGCCTCATTTCTCGACCTACATTCCGGCCGCGATCTGCGTGGAGGTAGCGGCGCTGATCGTCTCACCGCGGCGGATCGCCGCGTTCGCGGCTCTCGCCGGCGTGCTCGTGGGCACGGTCGGGACGCTCGGCGAGTGGGCCTGGACACATGTGTGGATGCCGATCCCCTGGCCGGCCCATTTCGTTCCGTCTGCGATTGCGGTTGGACTTGCGGCGGCATTGTGCGGAGCGGCGGTCGGGGCCTTCGTGTCCTCCTCGCTCGCCCCGGGTCGCCTGTCGCTCGTCGGCGCGCGGCGGTGGGTTCCCGGCGCAGCGGGAGCCGTCGGCTTTGCGGCGATCCTCGCGGTTTGCCTGCCGACTCACGCGCCCGTGGGGGCCAGCGGGACGGTCGTGCTCGATCGCCTCGCCGGGGGACGCGCGTCCGCGACCGTGAGCTTCCACCCTGTGTCGGTCGTGAGCAGTCCGGACTACGTGCAGCAGCTGTCCTGGCAGGGACACACGAAGAGCATCGTGTCGATGCTCCGCCGGATTCGACCCGGCGTCTACCGAACGGTCACCCCGCTCCCGCTGTCGGGATCCTGGAAGTCGCTGATCCGGACCCAGCAGGGCCGCGTGCGCGGCGATGTTCCCGTTTACCTGCCTGCGGACCCGGCGATCCCGGTCGCCGGGATCCCGGACCGGTCAACCGTTACCCGAGCCGTGATCAGCGACACGACGCTGATGCAGCGTGAGCGCAAGAGGGGAGTAGCCGGCTGGTTGTGGACCACGGCCACGAGCGTGGTCATGGCCATCATCGCCGTGCTGCTGGCGATCATCGGGTGGGGCTTGAACCGGGTGGCCGGCGCGCTGACGGGCAACCCGCCGCGGGATCGGCGCGATCTTGCGCTCGGCGACGGCCGACGGCGGCGGTTGGGCCGGGGACGAGCTCGGGTCGCGGCGGCCGGAGCGGGACGATGACCGGTCTCTACGCTTGCGCCTCGCATCTGCTGGTCGATCTGCCGCTCTTCGGCGGCCCCGTCTTGTTCGTGATCGCGGCTGTGTTGCTGATCAGCCGCAGCGAGCGCCGGCGGGCCGCTCAGGACAACGCCCAGGCGGTGGGGAGTCTCAGGTGAGGGCTTCCGCTCCCGGCGATGGTTCGGTTCGGTCGTGACCGGCGGCGAGAACCAGGTGGTCGCTGGTGGCCCGGGTAGTCCCGGCGCACTCGGCTGACTGGGCCCCCACGAGGACGCGGTGGTCGGTCGGATCCGGGATGGCTGGGGGCCGATTTCCGAATAGGCTGCGGTGATGGAGCTCGAGGGCCGCAACGTCATCATCACCGGGGCCGGCAGCGGTATCGGCCGAGCACTGGCCGAGCGGATCGCGCAGGAGCGGCCCGGCTCGCTGGTCCTCGCGGACCTCAATCGGCCCAGCGTCGAGGCGGTGGCGGCACCCCTCGGTGCGCTGGCGGTGCAAACGGATGTCTCAAGCGAGGCTCAGATCCGCGTGCTGGTCGAGCAGGCGCGGACAGCGGGCGGCCCGATTGACCTGTTCTGCTCCAACGCCGGCGTGCCCGGCCCGGCCGGGGGACCCGAGGCCAGCGACGAGGAGTGGCAGCAGACGTGGGAGATCAATGTCATGGCCCACGTCTGGGCGGCACGCGCAGTGGTGCCCGAGATGGTCGAGCGCGGCGAGGGCTACCTGCTCAACACAGCGTCGGCGGCCGGCCTGCTCACCCAGGTCTCGGCGCTGGCCTACTCGGTCACCAAGCATGCGGCCGTGGCGCTCGCCGAATGGCTCGCCATCACCTACGGCGACGCCGGCATCAAGGTTTCGTGCCTGTGCCCTCAAGGTGTGCGTACGCCGATGCTGGAGCTAGCCCTCGAGGACCCGGTCGGGGCAGCGGCCCTGCTGGCCGATGACGTGCTCGAACCTGCTGAGGTTGCCGAGATCGCGGTGGCGGGAATCCGGGACGAGCGCTTCCTGATCCTGCCCCACCAGGCGGTCGCGGGACACATGGCGCTGAAGGCCTCCCAGCCTGATCGCTGGCTGCGCGGCATGCGAAAGCTGGTCCGTTCCGCTCGCGAGAGCTAAGTGGTCTCCGCCGGAGAGCACTAAGTCCCGACCGACTGCGGGTCCCGGAGGCCGATCGGGGCGGCCAGCACCTGATCGGGGATGCCGAACGCGTCGACGAGCTCGCCCGCCTGCTGGCGCACGTCATTGCAGAGGCGGTTGACCTCACGGGTGATCTGCTTGCAGATCGGAGAGGCCAGGCGTCCGTGTTCCTGGAAGAACCCCTTGTCGCTCTCGAGGTTGTGGAGCGCGTAGAGGCCGCAGAGCTGTCGCAGGGCCGCGGTCAACGACTCGTCCTCACACCGCTCGATGGCCTCGTTGAACGCCTCGAGGACGACCGTGGCGAGGTGGGCCTTGGCGGCGTCGACGGCGTGATCCTGAACCGCGCGGAACACCTCGAACGGATCAAAGCCCTCGTCCAGCCCGCGCTTGAAGCGCTGAGCGACAGAGGCGGTGACATGTCCCTCGCGCCAGCGGAACAGGTCGAGCTGGAACTCCGGGTCGAACAGGTCTCGGTGCTCGTCGCGCGTCGGCACCGCGTCACTGATCACCTGCACGATCTTGCGCGCGAACAGACGCTCGACGACCGTTTCGACGAGCTGACCCGCTACGAAGGTCACCATCTCCCGAGGATCGAGATCGCCGAAGTGGTCCTTGTAGTCGGTCAGCAGACCCTTCGCCGCCAGCATCATCAGCACGGTGTTGTCGCCCTCGAAGGTGGTGAAGATGTCCGTGTCGGCCTTGAGCGCGGCGAATCGATTCACCGACATGTAGCCGGCGCCGCCGCAGCACTCGCGAGCGGTCTGGATCGTGGCCGTCGCGTGCCAGCTGGCCGTCGCCTTGAGGCCGGCGGCCAGCGACTCCAGCTCGCGCCGATCGCGCTCGGCGGGCTCTTCCGCGCTCGTCACGTCGTGGAACTTCTCAAGCAGCTGCTGCTGGGCGAAGTGCAGCCCGTAGGTCTGGGCCAGCAGGGGCATGAGGCGGCGCTGATGGGTGCGGTAATCGAGGATCGCCACCTCGTCCTCCTCCGGCGGCCCGAACTGCCTGCGGCGCAAGCCGTAGCGAACCGCGATCGTCAGCGCGCTCTTGGCTGCGCTGACCGACGCCGCGGCGATGCACACGCGGCCTTGGACGAGCGTGCTGAGCATCGTGAAGAAGCGCTTGTCGGCGTTCTCGATCGGGCTCGAGTAGCGGCCTTCGGCAGAGACGTCGCCATAGCGGTTGAGCAGCGCCTCCCGCGGGACGCGCACGTGCTCGAAGTAAATGATCCCGTTGTCGACGCCGTTGAGGCCCATCTTCTCGCCGCCGTCCTCGATCCGGACCCCGTCGCAGACCTGGCCGTTCTCGTCGCGGATCGGAACCACGAAGCAGTGCACGCCGTGACACGCCTCGTCGACGAACAGCTGTGCGAAGACGGCCGCCATGCGCCCATCGCACGCGGCGTTGCCGATGTACTCCTTGCGCGCCTCGAGGACCGGTGTCTCGATCACGAACTCATCCCGCTCGGGGTCATAGGTCGCGGTGCTCTGCAACTGCTGGACGTTGGATCCGTGGCCGGCTTCGGTCATGGCGAAACAGCCCGGCAGGTCGAGCGTCGCCGTCAGCTTCAGGTAGCGCTCGTGATGAGCGCGGGTTCCCAGCTGCTGGATCGCACCGCCCCAGAGTCCGAACTGAACTCCGAACTTGACCAGCAGCGAGAGGTCACCGAACCCGAGCGTCTCGAATGAGGCCACGTTGGCCCCCGGGTCGCCCTGGCCCCCGAACTCGACCGGAAAGCCGGGCGCGGTGAGCCCTTCTCCGGCCAGGGTCTTGGCCCACTCGAGCACCTGCCGCCGGTATTCCGCGGTCGGCAACGCGATCACCGGGGCGAACTCCGGTCGTCTCAGCACCTCCCGGATCTGCTCACGCAGCTGGGCGTAGCGACCGTCGAGCAGCCCTTGCATCGCCTGGGCGTCGAAGGTGGCCGCCTCACTCATCTCGGGCAGGATATGCCCCGGGCAGCTGGAGCTCCTAACCCGCCGGCGCCGCTCACGGGTGGATCAGGTGGTGGACGCGGCGCAAGAACCGACCGAATCGGCTGTGGGCGCGCCCCGCGAAGCCCGTAGCCCCGAGCAGGACCACGAACACTCCGGCCACGAGCAACAACACGCTGAGCACCACCGGCCATCGGTGCTCGAGGAAATCGCGACCGCGGCTGAGGATCTTGACCGCGCGGTCTCCGGCCAGCGAGAGCGTCACCACCATCACGATCAACGGCGACACGAAGCAGATGTTGAACAGCAGCAGCAGCACCAGCTGCCGCGCGGGGTCAAGACCGGAGCCGACGATCGCCGCGATCGCGGCGAAGTAGGGGAACGCGGTCGGCAGCTCGACTATGG
>CAXMLR010000210.1:0-8622 GCA_964194275.1 uncultured Solirubrobacterales bacterium | reverse complement strand
TCTTGGCTTGTTCGGCTTGCCGCCTGCCTGTTTGACCAGGCCGGACATCTCTCCGGCGTGCGAGAGCTCCTGTTCGAGAAACAGCTGGGCGGCCTTCTTCGCTCGGCCATCGAGCAGCGGGATCCCGGCCGTATACGCGGCGATCGCCTCATGTTCGAGGTCGAGCGCCCGGTTGAGCAGGACCACGTCAGCCGACCTGGCGGCCGGTGCCAGCGAGCGGAGGTTAGGCCGACTCGAGCTCTTTCCGCAGCCGACCAACCCGACGATTGCGCCGCCGGCGACCGCAGTCTGCCAGCCCCCCAGGAGCGTGCGTCGCGTCGACTCCGCGGCGCCGGCCGGGCTCACCACCAGACGGTGGCGTCCAGGTTCTCGATCTCTTCGACTGGCCGCGTATAGATCCCGGAGGAGAGATACTTCCAGCCGTCGTCCGCGACCACGAACACGACGTTGCCTTCGTCGAGCTCGCCGGCGATCCGGACTGCCACGCGCGCGATCGCGCCGGAGGACACGCCCGCAAACAGACGTTCTTCATCGAGCAGCCTGCGCGTGAACACGATCGCGTCGGTGTTGGTGACGAAGATCTTCCGGTCGAGCAGCGAGAGGTCGATGATCGGAGGGATGAACCCGTCCTCGAGCGAGCGCAGGCCCTGCACAGGCTCGCCCTGCATCGGCTCCGCGGCGACGATCTTGACGCTGTCGCCGAACTCCTCCTTCAGGCGCCGGGCGTTCCCCATCAGCGTCCCACCCGTGCCGAGTCCGGCTACGAACGCGGCGACGTCGTCGAGCTCCTCGAGAATCTCCAGCGCCGTCCCGTTGTAGTGAGCCAGCGGGTTAGCCTGGTTGCCGTATTGGTAGGGCATGTAGTACGAGGCATCGCTCTCGGCCATGTCGAGGGCCAGCTCGACCGAGCCGTTTGACCCTTTCGAGCCCTCCGAGTAGACGATCTCGGCCCCGTACATGCGTAGCAGCTCGGTTCGCTCCGGGGTCACGTTCTCCGGCATCACGACCTTGACCGGGTAGCCCTTGTAGCCGCAGATCATGGCCAGCGAAATGCCGGTGTTGCCGGAGGTCGGCTCGAGGATTGTCTGGTCGGGCCGAATCAGCCCCTTCTCCTCGGCGTCCTCGATCAGCGCGCGGGCGACGCGATCCTTGACCGAGCCGGTGGGGTTGTGCGACTCGAGCTTGGCCCAGATCCTGACTCCGGGCTTGGGGCTGAGCCGCTTGAGCTCGATCAGCGGCGTGTGCCCAATCGCTTGGACGATGTCGCCGTACCGGCCCCCGCAGGGCTTGTTCTGAAGCCGCTCCGCCGCCATTGCTTTACGAAGTGTAGCGTTGCCGGAGCGCTAGTACCCGGGGTATGAATACGTGCTCGAGGTGCTAATCGTGGTCGAGGTCGTCGGATTCGTCGTCGTGTGCGTACCGCCGCCCCCGCGGCCCCGTTCCTTGACCACATGCCGACCCCGCCGAAGCTGTGAATGCCCTCGCCGCCGATGCTCGGATGAGCGCTGTTCGCCGAGGCGAGCCCGGAAACCGCGGCTCAGAAACCAACTATCGGCTACTGGGCCCCTCCGGCCATCGCCGGCAGGATCACCAGCGTGTCGCTGTCCCCCACGGTCGTGTCCAACCCCTCCAGGACGCGGACGTCCTCATCGTTGAGGTAGACGTTCACGTACCGGTTCAACCCGCCGTCGGCCGCGAACAGCTGCGACTGGGTCTCGGGGTGCTGATCGGCGACGGAGCGGAGGATCTCGCCCACCGACGAGCCGTCGGCGCTCAGCTCCTTCTCCCCGCCGACCGCGGCGCGGAGCACGGGCGGGATGCGCACGGTGGCCATCGCCTAACCCTAGTGCGCTCCGGCGCAGAACGCTTCGTAGTCCGGAAACACGCCCATCTCCTCGTCGCCGATGGCCTCGGGATGGCGCGAGCAGATCGGGCAATGCGGGTCGCGGCGAACCTTGACCTCGGTCATCCTCGCAGCCAGGGCGTCGTACATGAGCAGACGGCCGATCAGCGGCTCGCCTTCGCCCAGGATCAGCTTGATCACCTCGGTCGCCTGCAGCAGCCCCATCGTGCCGGGTAGCACGCCGAGCACGCCGTTCGCCCCGCAGGAGGGCGCCAGCTCCGCCGGGGGCGGAACCGGGAACAGGCAGCGGTAGCAGGGGCCGTCGTAGGGCTTGAACACCGACAGCTGCCCCTCGAAGCCGAGGATTGCCGCCGAGACCACCGGGATCTGCAGCCGTACTGACGCATCGTTGAGTAGATACCGGGTCGGGAAGTTGTCGAGGCCGTCGACGACGATGTCGTAGCCCGGCAGGATCTCCATGATGTTCTCGGGTCCGAGGCGAAGGTTGTGCTTCTCGACCTCGACGCCCGGGTTGAGCGCCACGATCGTCTGCTCCGCCGAGTCGACCTTGGACACACCGATCCGGTCGGTCGAGTGGATCACCTGGCGCTGCAGGTTCGAGAGATCGACTTCGTCGTTGTCGAGGATCCCCAGGGTGCCGACTCCGGCCGCGGCCAGGTACAGCGCCGCCGGCGATCCGAGGCCCCCAGCCCCGAGCAGCAGGACCTTCGCGTCGAGGAGCTTCTGCTGACCCTCGATCCCGACCTCGGGGAGCAGCAGGTGGCGGGAGTAGCGCTCGCGCTGCTCCGCGCTCAGGGTCCGAGGAACCACCACGTCGTAGCCGCGATCCTTCCATAGGGTGATGCCCCCGGTCATCGACTCGACATTCTCGTAGCCGAGATCCTCGATCAGGGTGCGAGCCGCCCAGGCCGAGCGATTGCCAGACTGGCAGTAGAGGATCACGTGCTGCGAGCGATCCGGCGCGGCGCCCTCGATTCTCGACTCGAGGTAGCTCTTGGGAACGTGCTTGGCCCCGGGGATGTGTCCAGTCGACCACTCCTCCGCCTCGCGCACGTCGACAACGACGGCGCCGTTAGCTGTCTGCTCGCGGACGACGGCGGGATCGACCTCTTCGATCCTGTTCTTGATCTGGCGGAGAACTTCGGCTCCGGACGGGCTCATGACTGAAAACTCCTCAAAGGCAGTCTGGATTCCAATACTTCACAGAGTATAGCGCCGGGTCGATCGCCGTGGGAGCGTATCCGCGTCGGCCCTTCGCAACGCGGAGGAACGCTCGATCATCCGGCGTGGATGGCCGTTCGGGCACGGCGACCAGCGCCTGCTCGACGGCTTCGATGCCGTCCGCGGCCGTTCTCGAGGTGGAGCCACACCGCGCGAACGTGCTCCGCAAGCTCGGGATTGCCGGGACCGCGTCGAGCTCGTCCGCTACGCGATCAGGCGCGGGCTGATCGAGCCGTAGCCGGCCCGCCGGCCGGCGCCGCTCTACCATCGCCGCCGTGCGTTCACCCGTTGACCACATCGCCGCACCGCCGTTTCCGCCGAAGCTGCCGTGGATCAACGTGGCGATGCTGCGGATGGACCAGCAGCTCGGCCGGCCGGTGCTGATCGAGTTCTGGGACTTCTGTCGCGCCAATTCGGTCCGGACGCTGCCCTACATGAGGGCCTGGCACGCGCGTTACGAGAGCGCCGGGCTGCGGGTGATCGGGGTCCACGCCTCCGGCTTTGAACCCTCACAGGACCCCGACGCGGTCCGGGCGGCGGTCCGGCGACTCGAGATCCCCTACCCGGTGGTGGTCGACCTTAAGTACGAGATCTGGGGCCTCTACGGGAATCTGGGGTGGCCGGCCCGCTACCTGTTCAACCAGCAGGGGCTGCTATTCGACTACCACTACGGCGAGGGGGGCTACGCCGAGACCGAGCGGGCGATCCAGGAGCTGCTCGACGACGAGCGCCCCCCACTGCCACCGCTGCGCCCCGAGGACGCGGAGGGAGCACGGCTGGCCCCCCAGAGCGAAGACGTGGAGGGGCTCTACAGCGGGGTTTATGAGGCCGGCGAGGTGTGGGCGGTGCTCGACGGCGCGGGCACGGCGACGGCCAACGGTGTTGAACTGACCATCGACGGCCCGGGCTGCTACCGCCTGGTCTCGCACCCCCACAGCGCCGAAGGTCGGCTGGAGCTATCGGTCGGCGACGGCGTCCGCTGTCACGCCGTGTGCTTCACGCCGGGGCTCGCTCGGGAAGATCAGCTCCCGCCTGATCCAGCGTCGTGAGGATCGAGCAGGTTCTTGAGCTCCGGGGGGCCGGTTTCGCCCACCAGCACGCAGAAGCCCGCCCGGTACGGGCTCGTCTGAGGCCGTGAGCCGAGGAATGCGGGTTCGAGGATCCAGCTGCCGGTGTTGATCGCCGCTGCGCCCTGCGGGCCCTGCCAGTTCCGGGCCTGTGCCCCGGGCAGGGGGCCCGCGCGGTGCGAGTGCCCGACGATCACATAGTCGGATTGCACGCGCAGGCGGGCCATCACCTCCCACAGGGCGCGCAGCGGCGCCCGCGCGAGCTCTGCCCCCGAGAGCTGAGACCGGAGCGGTCCGAGCCCGGCGCGGTTGAGGGTGCCGATCAACAGCGGAAAGCCCACGGCCAGCGCGCGGCGGCGCCATTGGCCGATCCCGCGCGCGCCTCCCGCCCCGGCCAGTGCCTGCCACGCGCTGGTCGAGGCGCTGTCCGGGACGCGGCCCCGGGCGGAGTCGCCGGTCTGGGCAACGGCGTGAATCCAGGCATAGATGGGCGCCAGCGTGGCCTCGTAGTCCTCGATGCGGCGGGGTCCGCCGACCGGCTCTCCGACTATTCGCGCCATCACGCCGGCCGCGAGGCGTTCGAGCGTCGGCATCGTGGTGTGGCGGTCGCCGTGGTGGCCGTGGGTGGCGTAGACGTCCTCGCGCAGCCAGACTCCCGGGTAGCAGGCCCGGACCTCGGCCGGCGCCAGTGCGCCAGCCACCTCGGCCAGCGGCTCCCCGGCGCACCAGTCGACCTCGGTCTCCAGCGTCATCGGTTCCAGCGTCCCGGCGCAGGCCCGCCGCCCCGTCCAGCCCGACAGCAGATGATGGTCGTGATTGCCGGGGACGACCACCACCTGTTTGCCCGGCCCCAGCGCCTGCCCGATCTCACTCAACACCGGGAGTGCGGCGTCGCGCGCCGCCCGCCAGGGGCTCTGGCGGAGCTCGACCACATCGCCGAGGAGGACCAACCGATCGATCTGGTCAAGCTCGGCCAGCAGTAACGAACGGGGACCCGGCCGGCGCAGCACATCACGGCCCGACCGCGCGCCCAGATGCAGGTCGGAGACGACCAGCGTGCGCAAGCGCGCCGTCCCCGTCAGGCTGAGGCCGCAGCCATTGCCTGGCGGATCCGCTTGGGCAGCATGAAGCGGACATCCTCCTGGACGACCTCGAGCTCCCGGACGTCGCTCGTGCCGCGGTCGGTGAAGAACTTCACCAATCGCTGGACCAGTTCCTCCGGGGCGCTCGCGCCCGAGGTGATGCCGACGACGTTCATGCCGGCGAGCCACTCCTCCTGGACCTGCGCCTCGTTGTCGATCAGGTACGACTCGGCGCCGTGCTCACGCGCCACCTCGACGAGGCGATTCGAGTTCGAGGAGTTGCGGGATCCGATCACCAGCACCAGGTCGCATTCCCGCGCGAGCTGCTTGACCGCAGCCTGGCGGTTGGTCGTGGCGTAGCAGATGTCGTCGGTTCGCGGCCCGGTGATCATGGGAAACCGCCGGCGGAGGCGATTGATGATCGCCTGCGTCTCGTCGACCGACAGCGTCGTTTGCGAGATGTAGGCGACCTTCTCGGGATCGGCGACCTCGAGCGCGTCGACGTCGTCCTCGTTCTCGATCAGCACGATGTGCTCGGGCGCCTCGCCCATCGTCCCTTCGACCTCTTCGTGCCCGGCATGCCCGACCAGAACGATGGTGTAGCCATCGGCGGCGAACTTCTTGGCCTCGACGTGGACCTTCGTCACCAGCGGACACGTGGCGTCGATCGTGTGCAGGTTCAGGGCCGCGGAGTTCGCGTGCACGCTCGGCGCAACACCGTGCGCGGAGAACACCACCGTGGCGCCCTCAGGAACCTCGGTCTCCGAATCGACGAACACCGCGCCACGGGCGCGCAGCTGCTCGACGACGTGCTTGTTGTGGACGATCTCCTTACGCACGTACACCGGTGCTCCGTGCAGCTCGAGCGCCCGCTCGACGGTCTGCACTGCGCGGTCGACGCCCGCGCAATATCCGCGGGGCGCTGCGAGCAGCAGCGTCTGGGGAACTTGCTCCATGCTCCGGAGTGTAGAGGCGGCTCAGTCGTTGGCGGTGACCGTGTCGAGCAGCTCAGCGAACTGCTGCCGAGCTTGCTCACGCCGCGTCGGGACGTGTTGGGTGGGCACGCCGTCGGCCGGCGGCTCGTAGCCCCGCAGGACCTGGCGGGCCACCGAGGCACGATGAACCTCATCGGGACCGTCGTAGATTCGCGCCGCCCGGGCGTAGCGGTACATCGCCTCGAGCGGCAGATCGGTCGAATAGCCGAGCGAACCGTGCGCCTGCAACGCCCGGTCGACTACGTCGTGGAGCACCCGCGCGCCGAAGAACTTGATCAGCGCGATCTCCTGGCGCGCCGAGGCCACCCCCTCGGTGTCCATCTTCCACGCAGCATGAAGCGTCATCAGCCGCGCCGCCTGCATCTCCGCGGCCGAATCGGCGATCCAGTTCTGCACGGTTTGATGCTGGGAGAGCACGGCGCCGTGCGCGTAGCGATACAGGGAGCGCTCGCACAGCATGTCGAAGGCCCGCCGCGCCACACCCAGCCACCGCATGCAGTGGTGGATCCGGCCTGGATAGAGCCGCTGCTGGGCGATCAGAAAGCCGGCGCCACGGGCCCCGAGCAGGGCTTCGGCGGGCACGCGCACCTGCCGGTAGCGGACCTCGGCGTGGTTGCCGTAACGCCCGAAGCTCTCCCAGGGATGCTCCATCGTCGCCACGTCGCGAACGATCTCGACCCCCGGTGCGTCCGTATCGACGAGGAACATCGAGGCCCGCTGATGCGGGCGGGCGTCCGGGTCGGTGACCGCCATCACGATCAGAAAATCGGCGATCGAGGCATTCGAGGAAAACCACTTGTGTCCATCGATCACCCAGCCCTCGCCGTCCTGGGTGGCCGCGGTGCGCAGCAACGTCGGATCGGAACCGGCCGTGTCGGGCTCGGTCATGCTGAACGCCGACTTCAGATCGCCGGCCAGCAGCGGGTGCAGGTAGCGCTCCTTCTGCCCAGGGGTCCCGGCCAGGGCGAGGATTTCGGAGTTACCGGAATCGGGAGCCGCGTTGCCAAAGGCCAGCGGCGCGATCGGACAGCTACCGAGAATCTCGTGCATCAGGCCTAGCTTGACCTGGCCGAACCCCTGGCCGCCGAGCTCAGGGTCGAGATGGGCTGCCCATAGATCCTGAGCCTTGACCTCCTCTTGGAGCGGAGCAATGGCGCGCCCGAGTCCCTCAAATCCCAGTTCCTCGACCAGCGTCTCCAGGGGCCAGATCTGCTCCCGGACAAAAGCGTCCATCCATTCGAGCTTGTGTTGGAAGTCGGGCTCGGTGGAGAAGTCCCAGGGCACGGCGGAAGCGTACTCTTCTCAGCTCACGCGCAACCAGCGTTCGCCGCCCCGATGCCCCAAAAACACCTCGATCGCCTGACCTCCACCGACGCGTCCTTCCTGCACCAGGAGGGATCCGCGTCGCACATGCACATCGGCGCCGTCCTGATCTTCGAAGGCCCTCCCGCGGCATTCGAGGATTACCTCGACCACGTGCGCGGACGGCTGCATCTGGTTCCGCGCTACCGGCAGAAGCTCGCGACCCCGCCCCTGGAGACGGGACGCCCGCTGTGGATCGACGACCCCTCGTTCAACCTCGAGTACCACGTCCGCCACGCCGCGCTGCCCTCGCCGGGAAGCGAGGAACAGTTGTTTCTGCTCGCGGCGCGGATTGCCTCCCAGCAACTGGACCGCTCCAAGCCACTGTGGGAGAGCTGGCTGGTCGAGGGTCTCGAGGACGATCGATTTGCCCTCATCTTCAAGACCCACCACTCGCTGGTCGACGGCGTGTCGGGCGTGGATCTGGCCACGGTGCTGTTCGACCTGAGCTCCTCCCCCCCACCCGCCCCGGCGGACCTCGAGCCCTGGCGGCCCAAGTCCGAGCCGTCTTCGACCGAGCTGATCCTGGCCGGCGTTCGCGGCGCGGTCACCGCCACCGCGGAGATCGTCACCCGAGCCATCGCGGCCGCAACTCGGCCCGCGACCTCGATCGGGATCCTCAGAGATGCGGCCGAAGGAGTCGGCGAGATCGTCTGGGCGGGGCTGAACCCGGCGCCGGAGACCCCGCTCAACGTCGAGATCGGACCGCACCGGCGATACGCCGTCGTGCGCCAGCAGCTGGAGGAATACAAGGAGATCAAGGACGCGCTCGGCGGCACCGTCAATGATGTCGTGCTGACCGTGGTGGCCGGCGCCCTGGCGGGCTGGCTGCGCTCGCGCGGGGTGCGAACCGAGGGTGTCGAGATGCGCGCTCTGGTCCCCGTATCGGTGCGGACCCAGGACCAGCGGGGCTCGCTCGGCAATCAGCTGACGGTGATGCGCGGACCGCTGCCGGTCTACATCGCGGATCCGGTGGCCCGGCTGCGGTTCGTCAAGCAGGCGATGGACGGCCTCAAGGAGTCAAAGCAGGC
>CAXMLR010000209.1:0-2097 GCA_964194275.1 uncultured Solirubrobacterales bacterium | reverse complement strand
GGGAGCCCGTCAAGGACAACGACCAGGCGGCGTCCCGGATAGTAGGCGTCAACCGAAAGCCACTCTCCGGGAGCTGCGCCGGGGGCCACAAGCCAGGTGAATCGATGCTGCCGGCGGCTGACTTCTCCCAGCACGCGATCACAAAGCTCCAGGATGTCCGTGGACATCATCGCCGCAATCTACTCTGCGAGAACCCACATGAGCACTCTCAATTCATGCTGCTGCCCGAGCCGTTGATCGCCCGGGTCGAGCCGCTCACCTCGACGCGCGCGGTGCGGGGCCCGTTTGACTATCGCCTGCGCGAGGATCAAGCTCACGTCGAGGTCGGCTCGTTGCTGCGGGTTCCGTTCGGCGGCCGCCGGACATTCGGGATCGTCGTCGATCTCGCCGAGCGCTCCGAGGTCGCTCCCGAGCGTCTGGCCGAGCCCGACGCCGTGCTGCCCGTGGGCATTCCGGCGGATCTGATCTCGCTGGCCAGATGGATGGCCAAGGAGTACTGCTCGACGTTCGCCCGCGCGCTCTCATTGGTACTGGCGCCCGGTGCCCGGACTGGGGCACGGCCCAAGCGTGCGCTGGTCGCGGAGCTGACCGAGGCGGGCTCTCACGCGCTGCGCACCGACGATGCGCTGACCGAACGCCAGCGCACGCTGCTCGGTGATCTTCAGCGCCTTGGACCGACCGTGGCCGCGGAGCTGGGTACGCCGGCGCTGAGACGACTCGAGGCCCGCGGGCTCGCCTGCCTCGAGCTCCGGGCGATGCGCCGCGGCCCCGCCCAACATCACCTGTCCAGCGTGAGCAGCTCAGCCCTCCAGCTCAACCGCGAGCAGGGACAGGCCCTTAAGGTGATCCTCGCCGCCCTGTGCGGGCAGCGTGATCGACCCCGAAAGTTCCTCCTGCACGGGGTGACCGGATCCGGCAAGACCGAAATCTACCTGCAGGCGGTCAGCGCGGCGCTGGCGGGAGGCCGGAGCGCGATCGTGCTGGTGCCGGAGATCTCACTGACCCCGCAGGCACTCGCGCGTTTTCAGGCCCGGCTCGGCGATGTCGTAGCGGTCATGCACTCCGGCATGAGCGAGGGAGCACGCCACGACGAATGGCTGCGGCTGTGCCGCGGCGAGGCCAGGGTGTGCGTCGGACCGCGGTCGGCAGTGTTCGCGCCGCTGGCCGAGATCGGCCTGGTCATCCTCGACGAGGAGCACGAAGCGTCCTACAAGCATGAGGGGGATCCTCGCTACGACGCTCGGACGGTCGCGGAGCATCGGGCGCGAGCGCACGACGCCGTGCTGTTGGTGGGCAGCGCCACGCCCCGCCCGGAGAGCTTTCGGTCGCTGCCGCGGCTGCGGCTGCCGCGGCGGATCGACGGGCTTCCGCTGCCGCCGGTGGAGATCCTCGACATGCGCGGACAACACCACCCCCTGCATCCTGAGACCCGAATGGCCCTGGCCGACATCAGGCGCTCGAGCGGCAAGGCGGTGGTCCTGCTCAATCGCCGCGGCTGGTCGAACTTCCTCTCCTGCCGATCGTGTGGGCGCGTGTGGATGTGCCCCAATTGCGAGGTGGCGCTCGTGCTTCACCGCAGCGGCCACGTCGCCTGTCATCACTGTGGCCATCGTGAGGCGATTCCCAGCCGCTGCCCGGAGTGCGCCTCGGTTGCCCTCGCGCGGCATGGCGCCGGCACCGAGCGCATCGAGCGTGAGCTATCTGACGCGCTGGGACACGCCGGCTTCCCCGTCCTCCGACTCGACGCGGATGCCAGCGGCCTCGAGCAGCGGGCGCGGACCCTGGAGCGCTTCGCCGCAGCTCCCTCGGGCGTTCTCGTCGGAACCCAGATGGTGGCCAAGGGACACGACTTTCCCGACGTCGGCCTCGGAGTCGTTCTGGACGCCGATCAGACCCTTCGCTTTCCCGACTTCCGGGCCGAGGAGCGAACGTTTGCCCTGATCACCCAGCTGGCCGGCCGGGCAGGACGGGGCTCCGCGGGCGGACGCGTGCTGGTGCAGACGACCGCGCCGGACGCCCGTTCGATTTGCTTCGCCGCCCACCACGACTCCGACGGCTTTCTCGCCGACGAGCTGGCCCGCCGCGAGGCGCTCGGCT
>CAXMLR010000208.1:0-10057 GCA_964194275.1 uncultured Solirubrobacterales bacterium | reverse complement strand
GGCGAGGGCGGGATGATCCCGCCCGAGCGCGAGCTCTCGACCAAGTGGTATTACCAGCTGATCCAGAGCCGGTATGGGTTCAATCCGCACCATCTGATGCTGGCCGACGCCTGCGAGTTCTTCATCGGCCAGGGGTGCAAGGTCGGGCTGGGCGGGCACCTGATGGGTCAGAAGGTGACCGAGCAGGTGGCCGAGATGCGCTCGCTGCCGGCGGGCATCGACCAGCGCTCACCCGCCCGCCATCCCGACTGGCTCGGCCCCGACGACTTGTCATTGAAGATCCAGGAGATCCGCGAGGCGACGAACTACGAGATCCCGATCCAACTCAAGCTGGGCGCGGCGCGCGTCTATGACGACGTCCGGATGGCGGCCAAGTGCGGGCCTGACATCATCTATCTCGATGGCGCCGAGGGCGGCACCGGCGCCGGCCCGCACGTGGCGGCCGAGGAGACGGGCGTGCCGCTGATGGCAGCGATTCCCGAGGCGCGGCGTGCGCTCGAGGACGTCGGGTTGGTGGACGAGATCGATCTCGTGGTGGCCGGCGGGATCCGCAACGGCGGCGACGTCGCCAAGTGCCTGGCCCTGGGCGCGACCGCGGTGGCCATCGGCCATTCGGCGCTGATGGCGCTCAACTGCAACAAGGAGATTCCCGGGGTCACCGACTATGAGGGGACGGTCGGCGTTCCCGCGGGGCGCTGCTACCACTGCCACACGGGCCGCTGTCCGGTGGGCATCACCACGCAGGATCCGGAGCTGCGCAAGCGGCTGGTCGTGGACGAGGCGGCCAACCGCGTCTACAACTTCCTCCACACCCTGACGCTCGAGTGTCAGATGCTGGCACGGGCGTGCGGCAAGACCGACGTGCACAACCTCGAGCCGGAGGATCTGGCCGCGCTGACCACCGAGGCGGCGGCGATGGCGCGGGTGCCGCTAGCCGGGACGAACTACATTCCTGGGGTGTCCGAGGACCGCGCGCTCGATGAGATCAAGCGTCTGCTCGAGCGTCACATCGAGAATCCGATTGACCTGTTTGCGCCATCCCCGGAGCGCGAGGGCATCGGGCAGGTGCGCTCCCGATGAGCGCGAACGGCGAGGGTCACCGCATGCCGGGTGAGCCCGAGAAGATCTTCGGCATCGATGCCGAGTACCTGTCCGGTCGGCGCTTCCCTTACCAGGAGGACATCGGCCTGGTCGCGGACATCGACCTGATGGCGGCGACGCCGGGGCCGGATATCAACTGGCTCGAGGACGTGGAGCTGCTGCAGGAGGATGGAACGCCGGCCGTGTTCGATCGGTATTCCAACTCGTTCATCAAGATCTACTTCCCGATTCCCAAGGGCCAGGAGCACGAGATCGCGCGCAAGGTGTTGATCAAGCACCTGCAGTCGGGCAACTCCCACGGGATCTCGCTGAAGGAGCAGCACGCCAAATTCGCGCAGCCGGAACTCGGCCCCTGGGTCGAGAATTCACGCACTGTCGGCACCGACTACAAACCGCCCGTGCTCGAGGGCTGGGAGCCGCCTGAGCACTGACCGTACTGATGCCGGAGACCACTGACATCGCGACCGACCCGGCGCTGCCCAGATCGGTCCGGCGCGGTCCGCGGATCACGCTGACCTGCAGATGCGGTGAGCGCAACTATCTCCGTTACGGGGAGCGCTGGACGTGCGGGAAGTGCGGGCGCACCTGGAACACACGGAAGATCCCAGTCGAGCAGTACGTCGAGATCAGGCGCACGCAGCTGCGCTACCGCCGGATCCCGATCGCCATCAGCGTGCTGGCGCTGATCTGTGTGATCGCCTTCATCATCATGGGCAAGGCCTTTGGTGGGCTGATCGTCGTCGCGTTCGGTGCTACGGCGTGGAGCATGTTCGCGCGGCCGCTGCACAAGAAGCGCTTCCGGCGGGCGATCGCCGATCTCCCCAGCTGGGAAATCGAGCCGGAATAGCTGCTCGGTGAAGGTGATCGTCGTCGGAGCCGGGTTCGCCGGTCTGGCCGCGGCCGATGAGCTGCGCCGGGCCGGTGCGGAGGTCGTGGTGCTGGAGGCTCGCGAGCGAGTGGGAGGTCGCGTGTGGTCGGTTCCGTTCTCCGGCGCGGTCGCCGAGCGGGGAGCCGAATTCGTCCTGCCCGACTACACGGAGATGCTGGCGCTGTGCGAGCGGCTCGGGCTGCCGATGGTCCGCAAGGGCACGCTCTACGGCTTCCGTGAGCCGCGCGGGGGAGAGCCGGTCACCATGGACGAGATGAGCAGCGCGACTGTCGCGATGGACGCCGGAGGCTGGGACGGCGCGCGCACCGTGCGAGAGGCGCTGAGTGGCGGCGCGTTGCGACCCGCCGTCGCCGAGGCGGTCTGCGCCCGGCTCGAGATCAGCTGTACGCATCCCGCCGAGGACCTCGACGTGGCTGCTCTGCTCGAAGGCGCCGGCTCGTTTGGCCAGTTCGACACCTACACCGTGGAAGGGGGCAACGACCGCCTCGCCCACGCGCTGGCGGCAGGCCTCGGAGATGCCGTGCGATTGTCGATGCCGGTGTGCCGGGTCACCTGGTCGGCCTCGGAGGTGCGCGCCCACGGTGCCGGCTTCGAGCTGGCCGGCGATGCGATGGTGTTGGCGGTGCCGGCCTCGGTCACTGGCCTGATCGAGTTCGATCCGCTGCTGCCGGCGGCCAAACGGGCGGCACTCGGCGCGGTTCGCTTCGGACACGCGGCCAAGTTGTTCGTCGGGCTGCGGGAGCCGGCGGAGCCGAGCGCCACGCTGTCGGTGCCCGAGCGCTACTGGTGCTACACGCAGCTCGGTGCCGACGGGGAGCCCCTGCCCTATGTCGCGGCGTTCGCCGGGACCGACGCGGCTCTTCGCGCGCTGCGCGTGGCCGATGGCCCCCAACGGTGGCTTGACTCGGTGGCCGCGCTGCGACCCGACCTGAGGCTCGAGCGCTCGGTGACGCTGCTCTCGCAGTGGGACTCCGATCCGTGGGCCCGAGGCGCGTATTCGGCGCGCTCGGCTCTCTCGCCGATGGACGACGTCGAACTCGCACGGCCGGTCAGTCGGGTCGTTTTCGCCGGCGAGCACACGGCCGGGGCGTGGCACGGGCTGATGGAAGGGGCGCTGCGCAGCGGTACCCGTGCCGCCCGGCGGCTGCTCGCGGGTCCCGGCGAAAGCACGCCGGGACCCGCCTGAGCGTCAGCCGGTGACCGCAGGCGCCGCGGGCAGGCCCAGCATCGCCCGCTCGGCGTCGTCGGGCATGGTGGGAGTGTCCTCCCGCATGTGCATCGATTCCTTGTCCTGCACCACGCGGCGGTAGAAGAACAGCACCAGCGACCCGGCCAGCACTCCGATGCCGATCCAGAAGTCGGTCCACGTTCCGTAGCCGTTCAGCTTCGGCGCCAGCGCGCCGACCACCAGGAACACCGCATTGAGCGCGCACAGGAAGCCCGCGATCGGCAGCCAGCCGCGCGCGACCTTGATCGGGCGTGGCCAGTCGGGTCGATCTCGGCGCAGGAGCAGGAATCCGCTGAGCGCGAACACGTGGGCCAGCACGTAGCCGATGTTGCTCATGTACAGGATGGCTAGGTTGGACTTGATCAGGATGACCAAGGCGATGTTCACGAACAGATCCAGGGTCATCGCGCGCGCCGGCACGTGGAAGCGGTTCAGCACGCCGAACTGCCTGATCGTCATGCCGGCACGGGAGATCCCGAATAGGGCGCGTCCGGCGTCGGCGGTCGAAGTGGTCATCGACAGGAGCAGGCTGGCGATGATGCACACGGTGAAGAAGCCGGCCGCCCCGTGGCCGACAATCGTCTGCATCGCCGTGGTATAGAACTGGCCCTCCGCGGTGGCGGACGGGACCGCTCCGGTCACGCCACCCAGCCCGAGCGGAAGCAGCAGGCAGACGAGCAGCATGAACATGGCGGCGCTGCGCAGCGCCATGTGCGTGTCCCGCTCGCTCTTGTACTCGGGCGCAAATGTCGCGCACGCCTCCGTCCCGTACGCCGACCACCCGAGGATGAACATATAGACCAGGGCCAGCTTGATCCCGCCCCACGGTCCGGTGAAGGTGGCATGGACGTTGGACGAGTGCCAGTCCCCGGTGATGTACGGCCCGACGATGAACAGCGCCAGCGGGATCATCAGCAGGGCCGCGCAGGCGTAGGTGAACCACACCGCCAGTCGCAGGCCGAAGATGTTGAACGCCCAAACGAACAGGATCGTCCCGATCGCGATGAAATGGGGGAGACCGAGATGGTTGGAGAAGATCGTCACCGTCCAGGTCGACTTGGGCCACCACTGGGCCGCGGCCAGGTCGCCGATGATCTTGCCGAAGATCGAGAGCACCACCGACCAGCCGATCCAGTAGCCGAATGCGGCCAATGGACCGACCAGCGTTGTGTAGCGCCGCCAGCCCTCGTGCGCGTACAGCGAGATGCCACCGCTGCGATGCCCGAACATGGTCGCGGGCTCGGAGTAGATCCACGCCTGCAACATCCCGATTGCCGCCGAGAGGCCCCACAGGATCATCGACCCCGCGGCACCGAAGATCCCGAGCGTAAAGCCGAGGCTTCCGAGCAGGAAGCCCGGGTTGCACAGCGCGATCACAAAGCCGTCCCACCAACGCAGGGTCTTGAGGAGCTGTACCTCCTCGACAGTGGCTGTGGCCAAGACTCAACCCTCCCTGGGACTGCGTGCCCCGGTCGCCGAACAGGTGCATCTCAGATCGTGTACGCGAGCGATGCGGTCTTATACCAGTTTGTCTAAACGTGGTCAATCGGGTGCACGCACGTGCCGCGTGCGATCATGGATCGGCGATGGCTTCGGCGACCGACATCGGCAGCATCGACGCCGCGGCGGCGGCCGCGGGTCGCCGGCGTCGGCGCCCGGTCCTGCTCGGCACGCTGTCGGTCCGGGTCGACGCCGAGGCCGAACGGGTCGCGGTGGAGAGCGCGCTGGAGACCGGCAGTCCGCTGATCCTGGCCAACATGCTGACCCTGCGCCCGTATCTGCTGACCGCGTTGCTGGCGCCGGAATACGCCACGCTGCCGCACGAGGAGGACCTCGAGGCGGTCCGCGCCAGCGCGGGCCGGGCGGCGGCGCTGGGTATCCGGACCGAGCTCCTGCGCATCTCGACGCCGCGGCCGATCAAGGCGCTGCTCGAGCTCGTTCGCGATCGCGACCCGGGACTGCTGGTGTTCGGCCCTGACCGCACCCTGCTTCCGACACGCCGCTATCGCGCCGCGGCCCGCGCCGTGCGGCGTGACGCGCCGTGCCTGGTGTGGGTGGGCGAGTAGGGGTCGGCACCGGATCCCGCGGGCACGCCGGGCGCCCGGCGGTGGTTCAGGACACCACGACCAGGGCCCGGACAAGCGCTCCGCTCCGGAGAGCCGTGAGGCCGCCTGCACACCCCCGGGAGCGGTGGACAGCGAAGGGCAAATCCGCTAGAACTCCGCGCTGAACCTATTTGTTCATCGAGGGAGCAGTTGGAGGGAGAGCCCGTGCCGCGCGACCCGAAGTACGACATCCTCTTCGAGCCGATCCAGCTCGGGCCAAAGACGCTCAAGAACCGCTTCTACCAGGTCCCTCACTGCATCGGCGCTGGCTCGGAGAGGCCCGGCTTTCAGGCCTACCACCGAGGCATCAAGGCCGAGGGCGGGTGGGGCGCGTGCTGCACGGAGTACTGCTCGATCCACCCCGAGTCAGACGACACCTCACGTGTCTCGGCCCGGATCTGGGACGAGGGTGACGTGCGCAACCTGGCCGCGATGTGCGACCGCCTGCACGAGTTCGGCGCCCTGGCGGGCATCGAGCTGTGGTACGGCGGACCCCACGCCCCCTGCATGGAGAGTCGGGCCACACCGCGCGGACCTTCGCAGATAGCCTCAGACTTCGAGCTGAACATCTTCCCTCGTTACATGGATAGGGACGACATCGAGACCGTCCAGCAGATGTACGTGGATGCCGCGCTGCGCGCGCGTGACGCCGGCTTCGACATCATCTACGTGTACGGCGCGCACGCCTATCTGCCGTTCCAGTTCCTCTCGCCGTTCTACAACCGCCGCACCGACGAGTACGGCGGCTCGTTCGAGAATCGTGCCCGCTTCTGGCGCGAGTCGCTCTACAAGGTCCGGGAGGCTGTCGGCGACGATTGTGCGATCGCGTCCCGGTTTGCCGTCGACCATCTGCTCGGCCCGGCCTCGATTCAGGTCGGCGAGGACGGGATCCGGTTTGTGGAGCACTGCAACGACCTCGTCGACCTGTGGGACTTCACGGTCGGCGACATCGCTGAGTGGGGCCAGAACGCGGGTCCGTCGCGCTTCTTCGAGGAGAACCACGAGAAGCCATTCACCGGGCAGGTCAAGGCCGGAAACCATACCGACAAGGCCGTCGTCGGCGTCGGGCGAATCACCAATCCCGACACGATGGTGGCGATCATCAACTCCGGGCAGTACGACATCATCGGCGCCGCGCGCCCATCGATCTCTGATCCGTTCCTGCCCCAGAAGATCGACGAGGGCCGGCTGGAGGACATCCGCGAGTGCATCGGCTGCAACCAGTGCATCTCCCGCTGGGAGATCGGCGGCCCGCCGATGGTCTGCACCCAGAACGCCACCGCCGGCGAGGAGTATCGTCGCGGCTGGCATCCGGAGAAGTTCCACCCGGCGACCAACCGCGACAAGGGCGTGCTGGTGGTCGGGGCCGGTCCGGCGGGCATGGAGTGCGCGATGGTGCTCGGCAAGCGCGAGATGTCGGCCGTGCACCTGGTGGAGGGCGCCAAGGAGATCGGTGGCAGCGTGAACTGGATCTCCAAGCTCGGGCACTCCGACGGCAAGGAGAACCTGTTCCGCGGAACCGCACGGGGCTTGGGCGAGTGGAGCCGGATCGTCAACTACCGCCAGATCCAGCTCGACAAGCTCGGCAACGTCGAAGTGCACCTGAACTCCCGGCTGAGCGCCGAGGAGGTGCTCGACTACGGCGCCGAAATCGTGATCGTGGCCACCGGCTGTCACTACGCTACCGACGGACTCAACGCCGCGACGCACGCGCCGATCCCCGGCGCCGACACCGCGCTGGACTGGCAGCTGACCCCCGACCAGGTCGTCGCCGGCGTCAAGCAGATCGGCAAGCGCGTGCTCGTCCTCGAGAACGAGGGCTATTTCATGGGCGCCTCGGTGGCCCAGAAGTTGGCCGGTGCGGGCCACGAAGTGCAGCTGGTGACCCAGGCCGGGGACATCGCCGGCTACATGGAATACACGCTCGAGGCGCCGATGCTCCACCGTGACCTGCACCGACTCGGGGTCGGTATCCACACTTACACGATGCTCGAGCGGATCGAGCCCGGCGTGTGCCACGCCTACAACGTCTGGAACCCCGCGCACAAGGAACAGCTCGAGGTCGACACGGTCGTGCTGTGCACGGCCAGACTCTCCGACGACGAGCTCTATCGCGAGTTGAAGTCCGACCCCGCACGGCTGGCGCAGGAGGGGATCGAGGCCGTCTACGTGATCGGCGACGCCTCGGCGCCGCGGATGATCGTCGACTCGGTCTTCGATGGCCATCGTCTGGCGCGGGAGATCGATTCGCCCCATCCCGAGATGCCGCTCCCGTTTATCCGCGAACGTCGCCTGTGGGGCGACACGACGAACGAGGACTACCGCACGCAGCTGCTGAACACGGTCGATGTGGCCTAACACGTGAAGATCGTCGTCCCGGTCAAGCAGGTGGCGGCGCTCGACGACGACTTCGAGTTGCTCGACGATGGCTCTGGCGTGGATCCCGACTTCCTGGAGCGCGATCTCAACGAATGGGATGCGTTCTCGCTCGAGGCCGCCCTCCAGCTCCGCGAGGCCGCCGAAGGCGGAGGTGAAGTGGTCGTGCTCACCGTCGGGGACGAGGGATCGGAGGAGGCGCTGCTCGGCTGCCTGGCGCGGGGGGCCGACCGCGCGCTGCGAGTGTGGAGCGATGAGTGCCGGGATGCCGATCCGCTCGCCGTGGCGCGCGTCCTGGCGGCCGCGGCCGAACGTGAGGAGCCGGACCTCGTGCTCTGCGGCGTGCAGTCCTCGGACGCGGTCAACGGGGCCACGGGGGTGGCGCTGGCGGGCTATCTCGAGTTGCCCCACGTGGCGGTGGTCAAGCAGATCGAGTACGTGGCCGCCGAGTCCACCGCGACGGTCAAGCGGGAGCTCGAGGGCGGCCTGGTCGAAGTCCTGCGCGTGCGTACGCCGGCGCTGTTGACGATCCAGACCGGGATCAACGAGCCCCGCTACGCGAACCTCCGGGCGATCAAGCAGGCGCGCGAGAAGCCGCTCGAGGTATCTACGCCGGAGCAGATCGGCCTCAAGGCGGAAGCGCTGGCCGCCGCCGCCGGCTCCCGACGGCGCAGGCTGCGGCCGCCTGAGCGCGGCGCCGGCGCCGAAATGCTCGCCGGCTCCCCGGCCGACGTCGCGACCAGGATCGTCGAGATCGTACGCGAGCGAATGGCCTAGATGAGCGACGTCCTGGTCGTAGCGGAGACCCGCCGCGGTGAGCTGCGCGAGGTCTCGCTCGAGCTCCTCGCTGCCGCGCTCGGCGTCAAGAACGCCTTTGGCGGGCGCCTACTCGTGGCGGTGCTCGACCACCAGCCCGAGCGCTTCGTGCCGGCGTTGTCCGTCGACGGGGTCGACGAGCTGCTGCTTGTGAGCACGCCGACCGAGCACTTCGAGGCCCACGTGTCCCAGCGGGCGCTCGAGGAGCTGATCGAGGCCGAGCGTCCGGGGCTCGTGCTCCTCGGCCACACAATCGACTCGCTCGGCTACGGGCCGGCCGTCGCGGCCCACCGCGGCCTGGGCTTCGCCAGCGACGTGACCTCACTGGCCTGGGAGGATGGACCGTTAGCCGGACGCGGCGCGTACGGCGACAAGCTGGTAGCGGAGCTCGAATTCCCGGGCAAGGACTGCACGCTGCTGCTGGTGCGCCAGGGCACGTTCGAACCGGTGTCCGCAGGGCCTGGATCGGCGCCCAACCGCACCGTGGAGCTCGCGCTCGACGGGGTGGCGGCGACCGAGCACATGAGCTTCGAGGAAGTGCAGGACTCTGGCGTGGACATCACCAAGGCGCCGTTCCTGGTCTCGATCGGCCGCGGCGTCGAGGACCGCGACGAGATCCCGCGCTTTGAGGCGCTGGCCGAGCGACTGGGAGCGACTCTGAGCGTGTCACGCCCGCTGGTCGACGCCGGCTGGATGCCGAACGCTCGCCAGGTTGGGCAATCGGGGAAGACCGTCAAGCCGCGGGTCTACCTGGCGCTGGGGATCTCGGGCGCAGTCCAGCATCTGGCGGGGATGCGCACGGCCGAGACGATCATCGCCGTCAACACCGATCCGGAGGCGCCGATCTTCGGCGTTGCCCACTACGGAGTCGTGGCGGATCTGTTTGAGATCGCGGACGAGCTGGAGCAGGTGCTGGACTAGTGGCACCCCATCGAGCTTCGCGGCGGCATCGGTAGTGTCGGGAGGCTAGACGCCGTGGCGCTCCTGATCGCGGCCACCAAGACGCGCCCGGTCTTCTGGCACCTCCCGGTCGGTCTGAAGATCGTCTGGTACTTGCTCGCGGTGCTGTCGGTCGGGGTGTTCATCTACGGCGTGCTGCGGCCGATCGCCAAGTACCGCCGCGGGCACGGCGGGCCGTGGCCGCCGTGCCCGCGGCGCGAGCTGCCCCGCCGCCTGGGCGTGGGCGCCCGGCTGCTGTTCTCCCATGCGACGATCGCGCGTCGTGACCGCACTGCGGGGTGGGCGCACCGCGGCATCTTCTACGGCTTCATCGTGCTGTTCGCGGGGACGGTAATCCTCGGCTTCGACACCGACTTCACATCGCCCGTGTTCGGATGGAGCTACTTCCATGGGGACTTCTACCTCGTCTATAAGGAGGTCCTGAACCTGCTCGGCGCCGCGCTGGTGCTGGGGGTGCTGGTGATGATGGCCCGCCGCGCGATCGCCCGGCCGGCCAAGCTCGACTACGCACGGCCGGATCGGGCTGCCGGTGACCCGCAGTACGACCGGCGGGTGTACAGGATCGGGGACTGGTGGTTCGTG
>CAXMLR010000207.1:0-2031 GCA_964194275.1 uncultured Solirubrobacterales bacterium | reverse complement strand
CCCGCCACTGAGGAGTTTCGTATGTTCGCCGTCGCCCCGCGGCGCAGCCGATAGTCGTTGTCGATCGCCAGGCGTACGTGCGGCAAGCCGTCGGCGCCGAGCGTGATCGCGTCGACGCTGCCGACCTTTGTCCCGGCCACCTCGACATCGGCGCCGGACACCAGCCCGTTCACCTGGTCGAAGATCGCGCTCACATGGTATTGCCCGGACTGTGATCCGAGCAGGACGGCGACAATCGCAATCAGACCGAGCGCGAGCGCGAGCGGAGGTACGGAGCGCCTAACCAAACGGAATCCGTGGGTTGGCACCCCAGAAGATCAGTGTTCCGAACGCGGAGATGAGCGTGATTCCGATGATGTTCACCGCCATCGAGCGCGCGGTGGCGACCCCGACCTCGATCGGGCCGCCGCGTACCTGGTACCCGAAGTAAAGCGCCGTCGAAATAACGAACGCCGTGATGACCAGCCCCTTCAGCATCGAGTACAACAGGTCGGTTGGGTCTTGGAAGAGGTAAAAGAACAGCGACCAGGTCCCGCCGGAGACGTCAGCGAAGCGCTTGGCGGACATCAGGAATGCGGCGAGATAGCCGGATCCGATCGCCAGGATGTAGGTGACCGGCAACATCACCGCGGCCGCGATCACGCGCGTGCTCACCAGGTACGCGATCGAGCGTACGCCCATCGCGTCCAGCGCATCCACTTCCTCGCTGACCTGCATCGCGCCGAGCTCGGCGACGATGCCGCATCCGACTTTTGCCGCGAGGATGTAGCCAAACACGAACGGGACCACCTCGCGCAGGGTGCACCAGCTCGAGAAGCCGGCCGCGATCGGCCGCACGCCGAAGGAGCGCGCCAGGGAGGTGGACTCGAGACCACAACTCCCACCAGCGAGGAAGGCGATCACCATGATCACGAGCACGCTTGTGCTCGCGATGATGCCCGCCTGACGCCCCGCCTCGGTGAGAAAGGCGCGCGTGTAGCGGAGGTCCTTCAGTGCCCGTCCCATGAACACCGCCACGTCACCGATCAGGAACAGAAGACCCTGGCGCGCGCCGGGCAGCTCGGCGGGCAACGGTGTCGCCCCCATCATCTCCTGTGGCGATACGGGGGTCTTTGCTCCCTGGCGCACCGCCAGGCGCGTCGCGGGCTCCCGCCTCGACCGCGGCTCGCTCACCGGAAGACCCCCACCTGTGGAAAGGCAGCGAGGAAGTACTGCGTGTAGACGAGGTTGACGAGGAAGATCGCGACGAGGCAGCCGACAACGGCTTCGTTGACCGCCCGCCCGACACCCTCGGGTCCTCCGCTGACGTTGAGGCCCTTGTAGCAGCAGATGACGCCGATCAGGACGCCGAAGATCCCGACCTTGATGACGCTGGCAGCGAGGTCGAGGAAAGTCGCGTTGGCGAAGAAATTGACCAGGAACCCGCCGCTGGTTCCGCCGAGTAGGCCGACCGAGGCGAGATACCCACCGAACACGCCGAACACCAGAGCGAACATGTCCAGCACCATCATCATCGTGGCCAGGGCGAGGATCCGGGGGGCGACCATGCTGGCAATCGGGTCGACCCCCATCACGACCAGCGCGTCGAGCTCGTCCCGGATCTTCCGAGCTCCAAGTTCGGCGGTGATGGTCGTGCCGACGACGCCAGCGACAACCGTCGCGGTCACGAACGTGCCGAACTCCCGCACGATCGCCACGACCATGAAGCCACCGGCGCGGTCGATCGTCCCGAAGGTGACTAGGAAGTTCCCCGCCTGCAGGCCGGGCCCGGAGAAGCCCCAGGCCGCAATCGAGATTGCGATCGGCGCCAGCGAGACCTTGAGGATGAAGATGCTTTGCAGCACGAACTCGCGCCGCCACACGAACGGCGGTCGAACGAGCGCGACGAACGCCCTCGCGAACAGCGCGGCCATGCCACCCAGACGACCCACGCCTTCAAGCACCCGCGCGATCAGCGGGTCTGGTGCGCGCTCACCCCGGCCGAACACCCGGGACGGGGGGGCCGGTACGTATGCGGGCGACGCTGCGCGC